>JASHSG010000312.1 GCA_030040935.1 Acidobacteriaceae bacterium
GAGCCGTAGCCGGCGGCGCGCATTTGGTCGACCCATTGGTCGGCGATCGCGACTTCAGCCGGGTAAGTTGACGCGGCGAGAATCTGGGCCAGCAGCGAATCGGGATAAAGCGCAATCGGCGCCAACAGTTGCTCCAGATCATCGGCGCTGAGCGATCGCACCGGTGCCTGGCCTTGGTCCGGCTGCGCATACGGAGACTGCGAACCGTCGGGCTGCTGCTCGGCATTAGGCTGCTCGTCGGCGTAGGTCTGCGGAGCATAAGGCTGCTGCGGCGCGTACTGCGGCTGCTGATCCTGCGGCGGGTATTGCGGCGAGGGGTACGCGTTTGGAGGTCCGGGTGGCGCGTACTGCGGGGCGTACTGGCCACCCGCGTATGGGTTGCCGGAGTTGCCGTACGGCGCTCCCGGATAGGGCTGCTGACCGATTGCGTCCGCCGCAAATGCGAGCGCCACGGTTGCAAGCGCCGCACAAAGAATCAACCAGAACGCGTTTGTTCTTCGCCGCGCGACCGGATCGGAGTGAATCGATTGGCTGGGTGGATGGCTCATTTCAGAAGAAACCGGCGCAATAGATGAAGCATCAGGATTCGTTCGGGGGTTCATGGTCCCTCTCAACCCATTCCGAGCTCTTGCTCATGCCGGATTCCATTCGTGCATAGAAATGGAATCCGGCAGCCCGGGGGGAGGGCTTACACAAAGAACCCTGTCCAGAGGGATTAGTTTCGCGGGTGCGCAAAATAGGCGCCCGCCGGCCGGAATGAGCGCGAGGCGAATCAGCCGCCGAAGCGTCCCGCCGGCTAGCCGGCTAGCTGCTTCTTCACCAGCTCGCTCACCAGCCGCCCATCGGCGCGCAGGCCCGCTGCCTGCAGCTTTCCCTGAACCGCTTTCATTGACGGCCCCATGTCTTTGACCGTCGGCTTGTGGCCCAGTGTGGCAGTCAGCTCGCCAAGCGCCTCGGCTACCAGTTTTCCGAGCCCCGCTTCGTCGAGCGCCTTGGGCAGGAACTCTTCGATGACCACAATTTCGGCCTGCTCCTTGGCGACCAGGTCGGGCCGGTTGCCCTTGGCAAACTGCTCAATCGAATCGCGCCGCTGCTTGATCATCGTGGCCAGCGCCTGCTCGCTCTCCGGTTGCGTGAGCGGCGCGCGCTTTTCGATCGCCTTGTTCTTCAGCGCATTCTTAATGAGCCGCAGGGTCCCGGTGCGCTCGGCGTCGTGTGCCTTCATCGCAGTGATAATTTGTTGGCTCACAAGGGATTCGAGTTCGCCTGCGTCGGTCATTTTCCTCCCCACCTGACTTCCTTTCTCAAGTTCTTGCTGCGCCTGCGCGGCCAGAAGCCCAGGCCTCCAAAGAGAGCAGCCAAACAAGAATTGTACCGACTTCAGGAAGATCGGTGGCCGGGAGCCGATCACGTCGCTCGAATTCCGGCCTTGCTGGCCAATTTCCACAGAAATAATCACAAAAGTCACAAAAGTGTGTATTATGTGATTGAAGGTGCCTGGACTCGCTCCAATCCAGTCCAAAACAAGGAGAAAAATGATCCGCAAGACTCGCCTTTATACCCCCGGCCCAACCCCGTTGCTTCCCGCTGCCCAATTTGCCATGGCTGCGGCTGACATGCATCATCGGACGGCCGAGTTCCGCGCGCTTTACCAAAAGGTGCTTGCGCAACTGAAAGTCTTCGTCGGCACAAAGAACGATGTGCTGCTGCTCGCCTCCTCGGGCACCGGCGCGATGGAGGCTTCGGTTTCCAATCTCACTTCTCCGGGCGACAAGGTGCTGGTGCTTACCGCCGGCAAATTCGGCGAGCGCTGGACAGGTCTGGCCAAGGCCTTCGGATGTGAACCCGATGTCGTCTCGGCCCCCTATGGGCAGACCTTCGATCTGGCCGTGGTGCGCGCGGCGATCAAGCCCGCGCACAAAGTCATTTACACGCAGGCTACCGAAACCTCGACGGCAGTGCGCCACGACATACAGGCCATCGCGAAACTGCGCGACGAACTCGCGCCCGCTTCGCTGCTCGTCGTCGACGGCATCACCGGTCTCGGCACCACGCACTTCGACGTAGACGGATGGGGCATTGATGTCCTGATCGGCGGCTCGCAAAAAGCCGTCATGATTCCTCCCGGCCTCGCCTACCTGAGCGTGAGCGAGCGGGCGTGGGCGGCCATGGAAACCACCAAAAATCCGCGCTACTACTTTGACCTGCGCAAGGAGCGCAAGAATGCGGTCAAGGGTGAAAGCGCCTACACGCCGGCTGTTGCTCTGGTAGCGGCTCTGGGCGCAGCACTCGATTACATCGCCGGCCAGGCCGGCGGCGACCTCGAGAAGGGCCGCATCGCCTTGATTGACAATGCGCAGGTGAACGCCGAGGCCACGCGCGCGGGGCTCGTCTCGCTCGGCTTCACGCTCTTCGCGCCCACCGCCCCAGCCGCCGCCGCAACCGCCGTCGCCGTGCCCGAAGGCATGGACTCTGGCGTCGTCGTCAAGGCGCTCAAGGCAAAGTTCGCGCTGGTGGCCGCCAACGGCCAGGGCGAGATGCAGGGCAAGCTCTTTCGCGTCGCGCATCTCGGCTTCTTCGATTATCTCGACACCGTCGCCCTGCTCGGCGCCATGGAGCATATCGCCAGGGACAACCTTGGCCTGCCGGTCAAGTTCGGCCAGGCCGTCGCCGCCGCGCAGCAGATCTATGCAGCCTCCAGCCGCTAGTTTCTAGTTGCTGGCGAGTCTGCGCTGACGTTGGCACTTTTCGCTGTTCCGGAGTTTCGGTTTCCGATTTTCTTCGATGTGAAACCATGCGGCGTTTAGCTGGGAGCTGGAAGCTGGGAGCTGCTTTTAATGTCTGACCTCACCTTTGCGGAGAAGCTGCTCATCGCGCGCAAGCAGCTCGATCTTTATCAATACGAAATGGCCGAGCGGCTGGGCGTGCATCCCAACTCGCTCACCAAATACGAGCGCGGCGAGGGCAAGCCGCACGCCGCGGTCGTGCGCATGTTTGACTTGCTCTGCGAGCAGCAGGGCATTCGCTTTGACGAGTACACGAGCGGGTCCGCCGGGGCGGACAAGGGGGCAGCCATGAAGATCGTACTGGCGGAAAAAGTTTCTCCGGCTACTCTGGCCGTTTTCGCGGCCGAGCCGGAATGGCAGATCAGGACGCACGACCAGTTGCCTGACGGATTGCCCGCTGCGCTCCTCGACGCCGATGCGCTCGTGGTCCGCAGCGCCGTGCAGGTGGACGATGCGCTGCTTGAGCATGCGCCCAAGCTGCGCGTGATTGGCCGCGCCGGCGTGGGCGTCGACAACATCGACGCCGAAGCTGCCACGCGGCGCGGCATCGTGGTGATGAACACGCCCGGCGCCAACGCCGTGGCCGTCGCCGAGCTCACCATGGGCCTGATGATCGCGCTGGCGCGCAAGGTGCCCGCCGCCAATGCCACCATGCACGCCGGCAAATGGGAAAAGAAGAATTTGCAGGGCACGGAGCTGCGCGCTAAAACGCTCGGCATTCTGGGCCTCGGCCGCATCGGCCTTGAAGTGGCCAAACGCGCGCGCGGCTTCGGCATGGAAATCATAGGTACCGATCCTTTTGTCTCCGCGGCCCTCGCGCGCGAGAGCGGAATCGCCCTCGTGCCCCTTGAGGAACTGTTCGCGAATTCCGACTACCTTACCCTGCACGTGGGGCTCACGCCGCAAACTCAGGGAATCATCAACGCCAAAACCATCGCCGCCATGAAGAAGGGCGTGCGCATCATTAACTGCGCGCGCGGCGAACTGGTTTGCGATGCCGATTTGGCCGCCGCGCTCAAGAGCGGCCAGGTGGCCGGGGCGGCGCTCGACGTATTCGCCGTCGAGCCGCCGAAGGATTCGCCTTACCTCGGCCTCGACAACGCGATTCTCTCCCCCCACGTCGCCGGGTCCACGGCCGAAGCGCAGGAGGCCGTTGGCGTCCAGATCGCGCATCAGGTGTGCGAATTCCTCAAGCAGGGTGTCGTGCAAAATGCCGTAAACGTTCCGTCCCTCAGCCGCGAGGAGTACGTGCAACTGGCGCCCTACATCGACCTCGCCGGAAGACTGGGATCGTTCCTTGCCCAGGCGGGCAAGGGAGCCGGCAAGTCCGGAATCGACTCGATCCACATCGTCTACGGCGGCACGCTGACCGATGCGAAAACTGAGCTGGTGCGTAACGCGGCCATCGCGGGCCTGTTGCAGGGTTCAGAGAATGTGAATCGCATCAACGCGGCCTCGGTGGCCACGGAGCGCGGCATTCGCGTGCACGAGGAAAAGGAAGAAAGCCATCGCGGCGGCGCGGCCGCTGTGCTCACCCTTGTATTGCACACCGCGCAGGGCGACAGCCGCGCCAGCGCTACCGTCATTCACGGTGTGCAGCCTCGGCTGCTGGCTTTCGATGGCATCGATGTCGAGGCTCCGCTTGAGGGAACCCTGGTAGTCTGCCGCAACCTCGACGTCCCCGGCGTCATCGGCCGCATCGGAACCATTCTGGGCCAGCAAGGCGTCAACATTGCCAACTTCGCGCTGGGCCGCGAGCGCATGGGAGCGGCTGTTCCCGGCAAGCCCGTCAAGGCGCTCGCTGTCGTCCAGGTCGACGAGCCGGTTGCTGAGTCGGCGCTTGACGCGCTCAAGGTGATCGAAGCGCTCCTCGAAGCAAAGCTGGTCAAGCTGCCCGACGGAAAATAAAGCGCCTGTCAGCCGTCCGTGCTTGGCCGATAGCTATTTTGTCGGGTCGGCAACGCGGCCAAGAAAAAGCATGCTGCCCGATTTTGTGTCGAGCAGAATGAACAGGAAGGGATGATCGGCGCGGAAGACGATCGGCGGAGGCTCGGGGACCTCCCGGCGCATGGCCGTCGCGCGCATTACGATCGAAGTGGCCGCGGCCGCTTCTGTGCCCTCCTCGTTCACGTCAATGTAGGCTTTGTGAATGGCCGCGGAGATGCTGAACTCCGGCTTGCCCGTCATGCCCGAAAAATCCGCCGCACCCGTGAACGCTTGCGCCATGCCCATCGCGCTCAGAGCGCTGCTCAGCTCGAATTGCTGCGTCATGGTAAACCGCGGGAGGGTCAGAATGACTTTGTCGACGGGTTCAAGCTTCTGGATCCAGCCGGCGGCCATGCCTGACGCGAATGACTGCTCGAGTGCCGCGAGCCCACCCGTCTCCTTCGGCAGCAGGACCACCATCGAAATCTCGTCGCCCTGGTATGGCAGCTCCAGCGCCTGAAAGGTCCCGCCGTCGTAGTAACTGTAGCCCCCGCTGCGGTGCATCATCGGCGTCATCACCCACTGTGTCGCGGAAAGATGGAATTCCTCCTTTTGCGTGGCTTGGCTGTCGAACCGGTCCTGCCAGGTGCCTTTGAAGTAGATGGCGTTGGTAAGCACCAGGCGCGTTGCTGAATTGAGTACGCCGGGTCCGATCAGGTCCTTGATCCTGTCGTTGGTCTGCTTGTCGATCCACGCGTTGATCGTTGCTCGCGCGCTCTCCGGCGAGATCCTGAAATTAACGCGGTGAAATCCCGCGCCGTAGTCGGATTCGACAATCCTGAGATAACTCTCTTCGAAATTCGCATCCTGCTGTGCCCAGAGCGCGTCTGCGACATGCAGCTCGTAGCCGTCGTGCTGCGCGTTCATCTCCGCCAGCAGCGCGCCCATCGCCGGGTGCAGCCGATCCTCAGGCAGCGTGAAATGCAACACATGCGCCATCTCTGTTGATGTCTCGCCGCGTGCGCCGGCGTAGGCCATTCCAAAGACCGTCGAAATGCTCTCCGGCGAGAAGAAAAGATTGCCCGGCTGCTTCGCAAGTTGCGCGTAGAGGTCGACGGCGAATGCGTTGCTGTCGGTTACCGCTTCGGCCTGGTCGGTCGGGGGAGACGAAGGCGATGCAGACTGTGCGGACTGGACGGCGAGCAGCGGGAAAAGCAGAGTCAGCAGCGCCTTCATGCGAGCCTCCTCGATCGGCGAGCCCCGATCAGCGAACTTCGAATCGGCTTGCCTTGTGTAGACCGCCTAACCTGAGAACGCAACTCGATGCCGCTCTTGCACTCAAAAAATCGCCGCTTGGTTCGCGCCGCGCCCGAGTCGCCCCGGCCGTTCTCGACACTGGCAAAGCTACGCCCGGCTCAGGTAAGCGCCTTCGCTCGTGTCCACGCGAATCTTCTCGCCCTCGTTGATGAACGGAGGCACTTGCACCACGAGCCCGGTCTCGAGTTTGGCCGGCTTAGTCACGCTGGAGGCAGTTGCCGACTTCAAGCCCGGCTCGGTTTCGACAACCTCCAGATCGACGGTCTGAGGCAGTTCGATTCCCACCGGCTGCCCGTCGAAGTAGCTCACCTTGATTTGCAGGTTCGCGGTCAGGTATTCGACCGCGTCGCCCAATGTGGCGCTCTTCAGAATCGTTTGCTCATAGTCAACCGGATTCATAAAGTAGTAATCGTCGCCGTCGGCGTACAGAAACTCCATGGGAATTTCGTCCACGACCACCTTCTCGATAGCGTCGGCGGAGCGGAAGCGATGCTCGAACATGGCGCCCGACTTGAGGTTGCGCAGCTTCGCCTGAATGAAGGCTCTAAGGTTGCCGGGCGTGCGGTGCTCGACCTTGAAGACCAGGTGAAGCTGGTCGTTATGCTTGATAATCATGCCGGGACGTAGCTGAGTGGCGGGAATCGCCATAGAGGTTCGAGCTCCTTGCCGAATCTGCGCGTAGTGCGCAAAGAATATGCCGTTTGGCCTACATTGAATTGTATCCGAGGGGAGAGCGCCATCCTGACCCCTCTGAAGAACGATCGGCCCCCCGGTCGACTGGCTCAAGCCGCTGGTAGCCAGGATGGCACCGCTGCAACAAAGTAGTAATAACTTGCCGATCTGCAGCGGGATAAAATGTCTCCATGCCAGAGCATATGTCCATTTGTGTGATCGGGTCCGGATACGTTGGACTGGTGGCCGCGGCCTGCTTTGCCGACATGGGGCACAAGGTCGTCTGCGTCGACAACGACGAAGTCCGCGTCAAGCAGCTCTGCGAAGGCGGAGTTCCGATTTTTGAAGAGCATTTACCCGAGTTACTGGCAAAACACGCTGGTACGAACGTGGTGTTCACTTCGCGCCTGGCCGATGCTGTTGAACAGTCTGAGGCCGTGTTCATTGCGGTGGGCACGCCGCAGGGCGACGGCGGCGCCGCAGATTTGTCCTATGTCGAGGCCGTGGTGGCCGAAATTGCGCGCGCCATCAAGAGCTACAAAGTGATTGTCGAGAAAAGCACTGTTCCGGTCTACACCAACGATTGGATTCGGCGTGTGTTGCACCGCCATGGAGTGGATCAGGACCTGTTTGATGTCGTCTCCAACCCCGAGTTCCTGCGCGAAGGAACTGCGGTGACGGATTTTCTTCATCCCGACCGCATTGTGGTGGGAGCGAGGAACGAGCAGTCCGCGGAAATATTGAGGAGAGTCTACCAGCCGCTGACGGGCGGAGCTTATTACGCGCAGCCGGGCGCGGTTCCCGGGACCTGCGGCATGGGGCGGCCTGCGAAGCTGTTGGTTACCTCAACGCAGAGCGCGGAAATCATCAAGCACGCCTCCAATGCGTTCCTCGCCATGAAGATATCGTTCATCAACGCGGTGGCGAACTTGGCTGAAGCGGTTGACGCGGACATTGAGGACATTGCCGCGGGAATCGGCCTCGACAGCCGCATTGGCCCGAAATTTCTGCGCGCCGGACTGGGCTACGGCGGTTCGTGCTTCCCTAAGGATGTGGCCGCATTCCATTGGGTCGCCCAGGAACGGGGTGTCAATCTTCAGTTGCTCGAAGAAGTCCGTAAGATCAACGACACCCAGCGCGAAGTATTCTTCAACAAGGTGCGGTCGGCGCTGTGGACGCTGCGCGGAAAGCGCCTTGCGGCGCTGGGCCTGGCCTTCAAGGGCGACACGGACGACATCCGGGAATCACCCGCCATTGCGATCGTCAAGCAGCTGTTGCAAGCGGGCGCCATCGTCACCGCCTACGATCCGGCGGCGATGGAGCGCGCCAAAGAGACGCTGCCGCCGGCCGCGAATTTGAAATACGCAGAGGACCTTTACGAAGCGGCTAAGGATGCCGATGCGGCGCTCATCCTGACGGACTGGAAAGAGTTTGCGCAGATCGATCTGGCGCGCTTGAACCGGGCTCTGCGCTTCCCCATCGTCATCGACGGCCGCAATTTGTTTAAGCCGCGCGAGATGCAAAGCCACGGTTTTACCTACGTGAGCGTCGGCAGGCAGGCGAGCTACCAGGCCCAGGAAGGCAAGCCGCGCGAATCGCCGGTGTGAGTGAGATTCCTGGAGGCGCGGCGCCCAGCCGTGGCTGGGTTCCGGGAGCTTCGCCGATCGTCCTGTATTCGCAGATCCGGGGTAATGAACATTGACCAAATCCGCACTCGTAACCGGCGCAGCCGGGTTTCTTGGTTCGCATCTCACTGACCGCTTGCTCGGCGACGGCTGCCTCGTCCTCGGTGTCGACAACCTGAGCACAGGCGACCGGGGAAACCTCGCGCATCTTCGCAACGATTCCCGCTTCCGTTTTGAGGAGCGGGATATCTGCGCCGGCTTCGATCCGGGACCCGTCGATTTGGTCTTCAATCTCGCCTCGCCGGCCAGCCCCCCGGAGTATCTTCGACTCGGAATTGAAACCCTCCGCGTAGGTTCGTTGGGCGTTGAGAACGCTCTGCAGATTGCGGCAAAATATGGCGCGGGATTTTTTCACGCTTCCACATCGGAGTGCTACGGCGACCCGCTCGAGCATCCGCAGGCCGAAACTTACTGGGGCAACGTGAACCCCGTGGGCCCGCGCTCGGTGTACGACGAGGCCAAGCGTTTCGCCGAAGCCATGGTCATGGCCTACTATCGCTCGCGCGGCGTCGATACGCGCATGGCGCGCATCTTCAACACCTACGGCCCGCGATTGCACCCCGGCGATGGACGCGTGATTTCGAACTTCATCATGCAGGCCCTGCGTGGCGAGCCGCTCACGATCTACGGCGACGGCCGCCAGACTCGCAGTTTTTGCTACGTCGACGATTTGATCGAGGGGATCGTCCGCCTCTCGCGCAGCGAAGAGCATTCCCCCGTCAACCTCGGGAACCCCGATGAATGCACGATCCTCGAATGCGCGAATGCCGTGCTCGAAGTCACGGGCTGCGCCAGCCAGTTGAGCTACGTCGAGCTGCCGGTGGACGATCCAGCGCGCCGCCGGCCCGACATCACCAAAGCGCGCGCGCTGCTCGGATGGGAACCGCGCGTAACCCTGCGCGAAGGCCTCAAAAAATCGCTCGACTATTTCCGGACTAGAATGGCCGAATCCGCGGGACCAGGGGGCCAGGGAAATCGAGGAGCAAGAAGTCAAGGAGCGGGGTACTGAGGCGTCCAGACAGCTTGGCGGATGCGGGAAGACAGCCCGCCGAACCCGCCTCGGTTCGACGCGATCGCAACGCGCCAGCGAACCGCAACGAGGCCGCCGCTAACGGATGCGCCGGTGCCGGTGACTTGGAATTAAGGGCTCGAGGCACAGGTTGGCTGGGATATAGTGGGGCCAGGCGATCCCCCCCACACGGATGCTGAGCCATGGCGCACGACGTATTCATCAGCCATTCCGCAAAGGACAAGGCCACGGCGGACGCCATGTGTGCGACGCTCGAGGCCGAAGGAATCAGATGCTGGATCGCGCCCCGCGATGTGATGCCCGGCATGGAGTGGGGCCGCTCGATCATCGAGGCCATTGAGCAGACCAGGATCATGGTCCTGGTG
>JASHSG010000313.1 GCA_030040935.1 Acidobacteriaceae bacterium
ATTCGCGCGTGTCGCGGCCGAAGAGGACGCGGGGGCGCGGCTGGGTTTTCCCAAGCGCGTGCCCGAGCGCGAGCCCGACGCTATAGATCGTCGCTGGATCGAGCGGGGCTTCTCCGGCAACCGCGCGAATGCCGTCGGTGCCAAAAAGCTTGCGCGCCGCATGGGGAGTCATTTCGGCGCCCTCTTGCCTTGTTTGCCGGATTTGGGCGGCTCAGCGCTCCTCGGCACGCCGGGTGAGACGGTTTCAACGCGGCTCGAGAACGATCCATCGGCAAGGCGCGTGGAGAGCTGCTCGCCGGAGTTGATCTGCGCAGTCGAGCGAATGAGAGCCCCGCCGGCCGAAAGAACCAGAGCGTAGCCGCGATCGAGGACGGCCAGCGGCGAGAGCGAATGGAGCCGGGCGTCGAAAGAGCCGAGACGCGCGGCCGAAGAGTCGATCAGACGCTCGAGTGAGCGGTCCAGACGGGCGCGATAATCGCCAAGATGCGCGTGTGCGTGGGTTAGCTTTTGGCGCGGGTCATGATGGAGGACTCCCGAGGCGAGCGCGGCAATCCGGCCCTGGCGCTGGCGCAGTTGTTCCCGGATCACAGCGTCGAGACGTTGCAGCGCGTCGTCAAATCGCTGCTCAAGCCGGTGCAACAGCGTGGCCATGCGCGATTCAGCGCGGTTGATGGGTAAATGCGCCAGCCGCTGGCGGGCCTGCAAAAGCTGGAACCGCGCGGCGCGCTCCAAACGGTGCGATTGCGCGGCAAGGTGCTCGGTAATCTTGTGCTGGGCCTCGGTGATGAGCTCAGCCGCGGCGGACGGCGTAGGCGCGCGCAAATCCGCCACGAAGTCCACGATGGTGAAATCGGTCTCATGTCCTACCGCCGAAACGACAGGAAGTCTGCTCGCTGCAATCGCACGCGCGACTCGCTCACCATTGAACGCCGCGAAATCTTCAAGCGAGCCGCCGCCGCGGGCGAGAACGATGAGGTCGACAAAACCGATTGTGTTCAGCCCAGCCAAAGCGGCTTCGATCTCGGCCGGCGCGGATTCGCCCTGCACGGAAACCGGAGAGACGAGCACATTCAGGCCGGAATGACGGCGATTGACGATGTTGAGAAAATCGCGAATCACAGCGCCCGTGGGCGAGGTGATAACGCCGACGGTGCGTGGGAACATGGGCAGCGGCTTTTTGCGCTCGGTGTCGAAGAGTCCCTCGGCCTTGAGCCGCTCCTTAAGCTGCTCAAAAGCGAGTTGCAGGGAACCGGCCCCGACCGGCTCCATGGTTTCGGCAACAAGCTGCATCTGGCCGCGCTGTTCGTAGACGCTTACGCGGCCGCGCACCAGCACGTGCAGTCCGTCCTCGGGCCGGAAGCGGAGGAGCACTGCCTGGCGGCGGAAGAGAACGATGGGCAATTGCGCGTCCGCATCCTTGAGGGTGAAGTAGACGTGACCCGAGGGAGCCGGCCGATAGTTGGATATTTCGCCTTCGACCCAAATGTCGCCGAACTCCTGCTCGACCAGCTCGCGCACCTGTGTGACGAGCTCGCGGACCGACCAAATGCGGCGGGATGGGCGCGGCTCCTCAAAATGGAGCTCCAGCTGGGACGACTCGTCGTGTTCTGGCGCGATTGGGTCGTGCGGAGTCACTGCTGATGAGTGTAATTGCTCTGGTGTCAACTATCCGATTTGCGATTTTCGACCATGGTGCGCAGTTTGGCTGCCAGGGAGGCCAAATGCCTGCCGGAAGCGGCCGGCGGCGCGGACTTCTGTGAGTATGCCAGCTCCAATTCGCGCGCGATCTCGGTGCCGGCCGCAAGATTGAACATCCCCAAGGTGCCGGCCAGCTTGTGGGCGGCGGCTTGGGCGGCAGCGCACTCTGGCGCGGTGAGGTTTTTCCGCGTGACGGCAGAGGCTGCGGCTTCAAGAACGACCACGCGCTCGAGAATCTGGGAGCGATGCCGGGCCCACATAGAGTCGAGGGCCCTTGAAATTGCCGGGTCGCGCGAGAGACGGGATTGGTCGGGGATTCTCACGGCGAATTGCGATCAATTCCAGCCGAGGGCACGTGAAATCTGGTTGGGAAGGGTGAGGGGATCGAAGGGCTTGAAGAGCACCGCTTCCACGCCCAGATCGGCGAAACGCCGCTGGTCGGTCCCTTGCACCTTGGCGGTGAGCAGCAGTACCGGAATCGCGGCCGTGACGGGATTCCTGCGGAGCTCACGAAAGGTTGTAGGACCATCCATCCCGGGCATCATCACGTCGAGCAGAATCGCATCGGGACGTTGTTCTTCTGCGCGGGCAACACCCTGGGCTCCGGAGCTGGCCTTGATAACTTCCCAACCGGCCACGGTCTCGAGGCTCAGCGAGGCAACCTCGCGAATGTCTTCTTCGTCATCAATAATCAAAATCTTGCGACCCACCGCGAAGCTTCCTCCAGTTTTATTTTCAAGTGTTGCTTCAGCATTGTTGATGAAACCTTTTCTTTCAATCGGTTTGCGCTTCGAGGGCGGTTGTTCCGGGCAGGGCGGCATCTTCGTTCATGCGCGAAGAACGCAACATCGTCAGCACCAAGGCCTCCAGCTGCTGCGGCTGTACGCGAGTCTTGGCCAGGAAATAAGTGGGTCCGAGAGTCAGCTGGGTCCGCTCTTCCGGTGCGAGGTCGCGGCCCGAGTAAACGACCAGCGGCAGCCGAGCCAGCTTCTCATGCTGGCGCAGCCAGTCTGCGACATTGAAGCCGTCGCCGTCCGGGAGCCCAATATCGAGAAGAATCAGGTGCGGCTGAAATGCCGAGCAGGCTTTGATCGTTTCGTGCAATGAATGTGCCGCCTGCACCGTGATGCTGTCGCGGGCGAAGACCTCGCTGATGATATTGGCGAGATCGCGGTCGTCTTCCACAATGAGAATGCGCGCTTTCTCGCCCGACCCGCAAAGCACGCGGGCCAATTCGGTGAGCAGAGCATCTTCGCGGAACGGCTTGGAGACCCACCCATCGGCGCCGGCAGGAAGATCTTTCGGGTTGTCCGGATCTTCAACGCTTAACAGAACCACTGGGGTTCGCGCCGATGCTTCCATGCGGCGCAACAGCGGAAGAATCTCCCATCCATTCATGCCGTCGAGCGAAGTGTCGAGAAGAATGGCCTGCGCATCCTGGCGTGCCGCAGACAATGTTTGCTCCACGGTTGCGGCCTGCACCACAGAGTAGCCGTGGCGCGCCAGTTGCGCCGCGATTCTGGGACGCGATTCGGCATTCGCGTCGGCGAGTATCACGGTCCCATGGCCCGCTTCCGCGTCAAGTCCGCCGCTCGAAGCAGGCGCCGGGGCAGGACGGTAGGGAAGGAAGATACGGAATGTCGATCCGCGCACGGGATTGCGCTCGGCCCAGATGCGGCCTGAGTGTTGCAGCACGATAGTGCGGCAGATGGCCAGCCCCAGTCCCGTGCCGCCCTTCTGCCGCGAGTCAGAGGCGTCCACCTGCTGGAAGCGGCCGAAGATGGACTCGAGCTTGTCGGCGGGAATCCCGCGTCCGTGATCGATCACGGAAAGAATCACGCCCGTCACGCCGGGCCGCAGCATCACGCTTACCGGCGAGTTAGGCGGGGAAAACTTAACCGCATTGGAAAGCAGGTTGGTAACGACCTGCAACAGACGGTCGGGATCGGCAGAAATCTCCACCTTGGTGGAGTCGTGGAGCAACTGGACGCCGGCAGTGTCGGCCATGGGCTGCATGACTTCAATGGCCTGCTTGACGATGTCGGCCAGTTGCACATTGCGGAAGCCAAGCGGTTCGCGGCCGCTCTGAATCCGCTCCAAGTCGAGGATGTCATTGATCAGCCTGACGAGGCGGTCGGAGTTGGTGAGCGCGATGCGCAGCAGGTTTGTCGCTTTTTCGTTGGCCTCGCCGAGGATTCCGGAACTGAGCAATCCGAGCGCCCCGCGTATGGAGGTGAGTGGAGTGCGCAACTCGTGACTCACGGTGGAGATGAACTCGTCCTTCATCCGGTCAAGCGCATAACGCTGGCTGATGTCGCGAAAGCTGAGAACCGAGCCGGAAATGCGGCCGTGCGCTCGGATCGGAGTCAGAGCATACTCGGCGGGGAACGACGTGCCGTCAACGCGATAGATGTTTTCCTCACCGCTGGCGCCGCCGGCTTGCGCAGCCGCGTTGCGCAGCGGGCAGTCCTTGCCGCAAGCAAGATCCGCAGCCGCCGCTCCGTGCAACAGTTCGTGCACCGGCTTATCGATCAGCTCGTCGGCGGGAGCGCCCAGCAGCCGCGCGGCGGCGGGATTGGCAAAAGTCACTTTGCCTTGGCGGTCGAGTCCGCAGACCCCTTCGGCTACCGCATCGAGCAAAATCTCCTGTTGGCGGCTCAGCTCTTCCGCCCGTCCGCGTTCCTGCGTGCGCGCCAGCAACTGTCCGAGCGAAGCGGCCGCAGTTTCTATTGCGGCCATGGCCTCGCGATCCTCGCGTAGACGGAAATGAGCATAGAACTCCAGCACCGCCAGAACTTTGCTGCCTGTGCGTACCGGCACGGCCCAGCCGGAGACCATCTCCTGGCTTTGCGCCGCCGCTACGCGTTCGGTGGGAGGCGCGTCAGCGATGTTCGCCATCCAAACCGTCCGCCCCTCTCTCCAGGCACGCTCCGGCAGCTCGCTTGAGCCGGCGAGCGTCAATCCCATGCTTGCCTGGATCAGCGCCTCCGCATTGCGTCCGGGCGCGCCCCAAGCGGTTCCAAATTCGAGGTACTTCTGTTCGACGCCGACCACCCATTCGATGGCCACATCCCATCCCTGGGAAATGCAAAGCGCCTCCAAAATGCGCATGCCCGCCGATTCGCCCGAAGCGTTTTCACCCACGATCTGGCTGACAGCCAGTTGCAGCGCCAGGCGGTTTTCGCGCTGCTTTTGCTGCGTCACATCGCGCATCAGGCAGCGCACCGCGAGCGGAATTCCGGTCTTCTGCCGGCGGCTCAGGCTCAACTCCAGGTCCAACATGCGTCCATCGAGCGAATGGTGGCGCAATGGAACACGGTCCACCATCTCGCCATCGAGAGCTCGGCGGAAAAGCGCCGCCACCTCGTCCCTGGCGCCCTCCGAGAAAAGTTCTTCGAAGGACTTCAGATCCAGGAGTGCAGTCTGCTCCAGGCCAAAGCAACGTTTCCACGCCGGGTTGGCGTATAGGAATTGTCCCGCCGGGCTGAGCGTCGCGATCATTTCAGTGGAGTGCTCAAACAGGTCGCGATACCGCTCCTGCGACTCGCGCTGCGCCTGCTCGCGGTGCAGGTTTTCGCTCTGATCGACCGCAACCGCGACCATTCCGGTCAGCTCGCCGGCCGCGTCGCGCAATGCCGAGATATGCAGCGTCACCGGAATCTGCACGCCATCCTTGCGCCGCACTTTGGCGTCAAAGCTCGGAACCATGCTCGGTGCCAGCGTGCGCACGCACTGCAAATATGCGGCCATCAGCCCGGCGCGCGAGCCCTCTGCCGCCGGTTTGACCCGGCATAGCTTCTGCATCTCGGCCACCAGCCGCTGCGGTTCACCGGGAGCAAGGACTTCAACTGTGCCCCAGCGCTCCAACAGCTCGGTGGCGCGATAGCCCAGCACGCGCTCGGTGGCGGGGTTGCAATAAATGAGGCGACCGTTCAGATCCAAAGCCACCACCGCTGGACCGGCTGAGTCGAGCAGATGCCTCAGGCCTTCGGCGATAGGCTCAGTTTCTTCAATGGCTCGCATGCGGAGCAGGCGTTTGTTCAAAAGGAGCGCGAAAAGCGCGGTTGCCACGACCGCCGCGACGACCGGCAGCGACTCCCATCGAAAATGAGGAAACAAGCGAGCCAGCGCAGCCCCAACTGAAATGGCCAGAATGGAGAAGGGCAGAATCAGCCAGAGCTGCGAGATCCCGCCCTGCTCCGCCGGAGCGGGCTGCGGCTCTTCATTGTGCACATCCGGCCGCTCGCTCATGGGCGTGCTCCCGTGATTCAACGCCTGACTTGACATGGCACAACACCAACCCTGGCGCTCATACTCCAGCTGCCATCGATCCAGCCCGAGGTACTTCTGAACGGCTGCGACGCGCCACGGGTGATCCGTTTGTGCGCCGCTCTTCCACGTCAGAGTGGGCTTTTCGCGGACGGCAACGCGATGTGCAGGTAGTATATGCGTTTGATTTCAGACTCTCTAGGCAAATCAGCTTTTACCACCCCGCGGCGAAACGCTACAGTAACCGGCCTCGCCCGCGGCAACCGTCGCAGTGCGCCGTATACTGACTGCATGTTTGGCCGACTTTTCGCCTCTCACCTGATTCGTTTCGTTTTATTCGCGGTAGGCCTCTTTCTTGCAGCGGCCACTGCGCCGGGCGCTCACGCGTGGGAAAGCGACGGGCATCGGATGATCAATAAGCTGGCAGCCTCCACGTTGCCCGCCGAAGTGCCGGCTTTTCTGCGCACACCGGCCGCGATCGAAGAAATCGAGTATCTGGGTCCCGAGCCCGATCGCTGGCGCTCAGCCGCCGAGCCGGAGCTGAGTGCCGCGCAGGCGCCGGAGCACTTTATCGATTTAGAGTTGGCCGATGCGCTCGGCCCCCTGCCCCACAAGCGACTGGATTTCGAAGCTATGGTCTTCGCCGCCGGCCAGCGTCCGGAAAAGATTGGCCTGCAACCCTGGGAGGCCGACGAAGTATGGGAACGGCTGAAGGCTGCCATGCGCCAGTACCGTTTTCTTACAGCGGCCGGCCAGGACACAAAGCCCGTTGAGACGGTGATCATTTTCTACGCCGGCTGGCTGGGGCACTACGTCGGCGACGGCTCTCAGCCCCTGCATGTGACAGTGCAGTACAACGGGTGGATCGGCCCTAATCCCCACGGGTATACCACCGACCATCAGATTCACCACATCTTCGAGGGTCCGTTTGTAGCGGCGAACATGCATGCGCCCGACGTTCAGGCCAGAATGACGCAACCCGCCGTAATCGCAGGAGACATGTTTGACGCTTACGTGGCCTATCTGCGCCACACTGCCACGTACGTCGAAAAGGTCTATCAACTTTACAAGGCGGGTGGCTTCGAAGGCGCGGGCACCCAGGAGTCGCGTGACTTTACCGCCGCACGTCTGGCCGCCGGAGCGAGCATGCTGCGCGACATGATTTACACGGCGTGGATCGACAG
>JASHSG010000314.1 GCA_030040935.1 Acidobacteriaceae bacterium
CCGCAGGGTCCGTTGCGCTGATTTTTTGCACATTGGGATTCGGGGCAAAGATATGCAATATCAGGCAGCGAACAGTCACCGCAATCCTTGCATCGATAGAGGACGGCCTTGCTCAATTGTTCCAGAAGCCGGAGCGGCTTCGGTCCCTGCGTCGGGTCCTTCGCGCGCGCGCAGGCCGTGGCGCCCCAGCGGGCAAACACCGTGCCGGGAACGAACATAGTCTCGTGCGACAACTTGGATATCTGATAAACCGCTGCCCCGTGCAGCGATCGAGTCTTTGGCCGCGGCGTCTCTTCGCACGGGTTCGCCAGTCCGGTTGATTGGTCCTCTGCGTAGAAGAAAAACTCTCCCGGTCGCGAAAACTTGATCTCGCGGGCGAACTGCGTCCAGTCGTCCGGCGCAAAGCTCCGTTCGATTTCAAGGATGCGTTCGATCGCGGCAAGGCTATGCACTCCGCCCAGATACACGCCTCTGAACCCCAGGCCGCGATAGACAGCGATCTGCTTGGCAGCGAACTCGTAGAAGAATGCTTTGCCACGATCCGGGGATCCACTCTGAATTCGGCAGATCTCCCACAGAGCATCGCTCACCACGACGCCCGGAATCTTGCCATTATGGAAAAGATCGGCCACGCGCGGGCTCAAAAGGTACACATTGCCAATCAGCGGGGTCTCCCTCATCCCGTGCGCGTCCATGTAGCGGCGCAGCTCGGAGATCTTCCGCGAGTCGAACCCGATCTGGTTGATGATGAACCGCGCGCCGCATTCCACCTTCTTCTTGAGCTTTTGGTATTGCGGGATAACTTCTCCCTCGCGCAGTTTGAAGTTGGTCGTAACCGCGCCAATCGAGAATTGCGTTTTTTCCAGCTGCTGCCGCTTGCCGTTCGCGGCAGATGCGCCAAGTCCCTGGTTCATTTTTTCGAGCAGAGAGATCAATCCGATGGAATCGATGTCGAACACTGGCCGCGCCAACCCTTCGTTGCCCGCCACCGGGTAGTCTCCGGTCATAGCCAGTATGTTGTTGAAGCCCTCGCTGTTCAGCATCCAGGCTTCGCTTTCGAGTCCGTTCCGGTTCAAGTCCTTGCAGGTGAGATGGATAACGACTTCTTTGCCCGCGTAGAGAATAGGCCGGCCCAGAACGAGCGGCGCCAGTTGCGGATTGCCGCCGGCATTGTCCGTAATCGAGATCCAGTCAATATCCGTGGAGGCAACCAGGTCGCTGGCAAAATCGCGCGCCTTGATGGCGTTCACCCCCGCCATTGAACCGCGCACCGACACCAGCTCGGTGGCGACAAGAAAGCGCGCTTGGTCGGCGAGTTTTTCGCGCAGCGTTGTCATCGGGCCAAAAAGGCTCCAAGAATGAGGGTACCACGACTTTATTCGTGTCGCGAATTATAGTCCCACCGCCCCCAGGCAAGCTGCTGTCAGGCAAGAACATAACAAGTAGCAGATTGGTCAGTTGCTTGTGACCCGAAACGCCGTCAGCCCCTCGTCCGCCTACCCCCCCACAGCCGCGGCGCAATCGCGTAGTTCAGCTGTACCAACACAATGGCCGCGATGCTGAGCCAGGGATGGATCAGGCAAAGCGCCGCCCCTCCCGCATACAACGACTGCGCAATCACGATCCGGCGACAGATGCTGCCGCGCACTTCTTCGGGCGTATCCGGTTTGATCAGATTGGCCCGGCCCGCGTAGGACCAGCTCCAGAACAGCATTGCGCCCAGCACAAAGACGTTCAGCCAGTAGATGCCCAGCGCGAGCCGATACTCGATGAACTCTGCCAGCAACCGCGTCGAGAGCGGCAAGAGCGTGACGGCGAAGAGAAAGCCGAGATGAATCCACGTCAGATCGCGCGTGCCTTCGGCCATGTGATTCAGCTGCGTCTGCTGGCCGGCCCAGAAGATACCGAGGGTCAGAAAGCTCATCCCGTAAGTGATCCACTGCGGCCCCAGCGCGCCCAATGCCCTCATCAGCTCTCCCTCGCCGTGCACCTGAGCGGCCGACGGAATGTGCAGGTCGAGCACGAGCAGCGTCATGGCCACGGCAAAGATGCCGTCGCTCAGGGCTGCAAGGCGATCGAGATTGCGTCCCTGAATCCGGTTGTAGAGAGTGGGCATAGCGGACCGTTCCTGAAGCATATTCGAGCACGCAGACCGGGGCCGGCAGGCAATCAATTCACGGCCGCGCCATTGGCGTTCGCCTTCGCGCGCGCGTCAGGTGCCAAACGCCGAGCGCCAGGGCCATTGCGCCCAGCCCATATGCGAGCACAGCGGTTTCTCCACGATGGATTTGCCAGCCCTTCCAGAACGCAACCGCGGCGGCAAGCAGCATCACGATGCCTCGAACCGGATTCACGCGCAGTTCCTTTCAGTGCCGCCGGCAACGCCGGAAGCGGCCGCATCCATCCTAAACGCCGAATGGCAGCATCGGCCCTGCCGCCCCAACTCCCTATGATGAAAGAGGACGAGATTCGGCGGGAGGGACGATGTCCGATCCTACAGCAGCTGCACTCAAGAAGACCGCGCTGAATGCCACGCACCGCGGGCTCAAGGCCAAAATGGTGGACTTCGGCGGATGGGACATGCCGGTTGAGTATCCCGGGCCCGGTGGGGGACTGATTGCCGAGCACCTCGCCGTGCGCACCGCTGTCGGCCTGTTCGACGTCTCGCACATGGGCGAGATCCAGTTTCGCGGGCCGGGAGCCCTGGCCGCCGTGCAGCACATCACGATGAATGACGCGTCGCGGCTCAAGGACGGGCAGGCGCAATACTCCGCTCTGCTTACGCCGCAGGGAACTTTCGTCGACGACATTCTCGTCCACCGGCTGAGCCAGAACGACTACCTGCTGGTGGTAAACGCGGGCACCACCGACAAGGACTTTGCGTGGATCCGCGAACAGGCAGGCCGCTGGCCTGGAGTTCACATCAGCAACTATTCGCAGTACTACTCGCAACTGGCGCTGCAGGGGCCGCGCGCGCTTGAGACGCTGGCCAGACTGACCAAGGTCGATCTTGCGGCGATCAGGAATTATCACTTCACCTGGGGAACAGTTGCGGGCATAGCGAACGCGCTGATCGCGCGCACCGGCTACTCGGGCGAGGACGGATTCGAGCTCTACATCGCTTCAGACGAGGCGACCACGGCGAAGATGTGGGGCGCGCTGCTTGAAGCGGGCAGGGAACTGGGCATACGGCCCTGCGGCCTGGGCGCCCGGAACACGCTGCGGCTTGAGGCGGGGATGAGTTTGTACGGCCACGAGATCTCAGAAGAGATCAACGTGTTCGAAGCCGGGCTCGATCGCTGGCTGAAACTCGAGAAGGAGGAATTCATCGGACGCGATGCCTTAGCGGCAGTGCAGGCATCAGGCGGACCGAAACGAAAAATTATCGGCCTCGAGACGATCGAGCGCGGCATCGCGCGCGACGGGTACGCGGTGTACACAATCGGAAGCGAATCAGCACGGGGAGAACCGGCCACCGGGAAGCGCATCGGGGTGGTCACATCCGGCTCGCCGGCGCCATTCCTCAAGACGAACATCGCGATGGCGATGGTGCCAGCGGAGGTGGCCGCGGGCGGGGCTGACCTGATCGTCGAGTGCCGGGCGAACAAGGTGCGCGCGAAGCAGGTTCCGCTGCCGTTTTATAAGAGGCGGAAACAGTGAACAGTGGTCAGTGATCAGTGGCCAGAGTGGGGAAATCGAGGGGTATTTACTGGTCGGTACTCCCCCCCCTCCCCCTGCTCCATGGTTAAGTGATTTGTTTTCAATGGCTTATACCTCGGATCATTTGCTCTAAGTCCCTGATAACATTGGGGTTAGGAATTAAAATATCTGGAATCATCGACTTGCGAGGGGCTTTTAGCCGGCTTTTGGCAATTCCCGGCAAAGAGAGCGGCGCAGGGGATCGAGCCACGACCCAAACACGATCCCCCAGGCGCCCGCCGGCCACCATCGTTGTCTTCTCTTTTTTGCACTTTAGGACAAGGATAGCGAAATCGGCGAAATACCCCGCAAACTTCGGGAAGTTTTTATCTCGTCCGAAATGAGCGGGATGGGCTGCGTCCAGAGATCGCGATCCCTTGACAGCAACGCGCGATGAACTGAAGTTCGCGACTGAACCCTATCTTCTCATCTGAGGAAGTCCGGCATCCCGAGTTAATCGTGTATTACCCTTGTCGAAGCGTCGGGGAGCGAAATATGCCCAAGCTAGATGGGTGGACTCGCGAGCAGCTATTGATCGCGTATAAGCTCTATTGCGAGATGCCCTTTGGGAAGATGCATTCCCGCAATCCTGAGATAGTCCGGTATGCTCGCCTGATTGGAAGGACGCCTTCTGCGTTGGCGATGAAGCTGACGAACATTGCCAGCATCGACCCCGAAATCCGTTCTACTGGCCGCAGCGGTTTGACTGGCGCCTCTCAGGCCGACAAAAACATGTGGAAAGAGATGACGTCTGATTGGGATCGCTTCGCGGTCGAGATCGAACGCGCAGAGCTTTTCTACACCGGAGCCGGTTCGTCAAGCGGGCCAGACGAAGTCGAGCAAGAGTGGGCTACCGGCTATGTAGGCAAAACACGTAGCGCCATCGTACAGATCCGAATCGGCCAAGATTTTTTCAGACGTGCCGTTTTGAGCGCCTACGAGTTTCAGTGCTGTGTCACTGGCCTTGACGTTCCAGACTTGCTTGTCGCGAGCCACATCGTGCCATGGAAAGATGACGCGAGTAACCGTCTGAACCCTAGAAATGGCTTATGTCTTTCATCCATTCATGATCGCGCGTTTGACGCCGGCTTGATCTCGATTTCCGGGGACCATCGGCTTCTGCTCTCTAAGTATTTTCGCAGCGGCCGGTCGGGCTCCTTCGCCACTTATACGTTCAATAACTACGCCGATAAAAAAATAAAACTACCCGAGAAATTTCCGCCTGACGAGAGCTTTCTGAAATATCATCGAGATCATATTTTTCAAGGATGACGAGTCCCATGAACGTCAAATTTGCTTATCGCTATCGAGATTACGGGAATTTCAAACGATATGGTTCCGTTGTCTTCGGGAATCGGAATGAAATACCTATTGAGGAAATTCGGAGGCGGATCCTAGGCCCGGCAGATGGGGAATGGCTCTTCATCGCTTCGCGCTTGAGGGTTCCAGAGCTCTTCTTCGAGGATCTTCCATTCGATCCAGACCTCGACCACCAATTACACGAGTTCTATGTCGTATCCGAGACAGACGTTCCGGTGAGTGACAACGAGGGGAGAGATATTTTGGCGCTAATCGACTCTATGGACATGGCCGCTGTCGCCTAGGACTCATTCTGCGAACCAGCATCGTGTCAGGGCACGGCTTCAGCCGTGCCGAACGA
>JASHSG010000315.1 GCA_030040935.1 Acidobacteriaceae bacterium
CTTTCGTCGCGAATACGCTGGCCTGTCCCTCAAAACGGAAGATCGAACCGTACGCATTCGGCTTGCCCAGCAGCACACACGCGTCGTTCACCAGATAACGCGTGGGAAAGTTATCCGTGCCGTCGGCGATGACGTCGTAGTCTTTCAAAATCTCAAGAGCGTTGGCGCTCGAAAGCAGCGTATCATGCTTGACGACATTGAGATCGGGGTTCAGAGCCTTCAGCTTCTCTGCGGCCGAATCGAGCTTCTTGCGCCCGATATCGGCAGTTGTGTGAATGATCTGCCTCTGCAGATTGCTTGCATCCACTACGTCGAAATCGACAAGACCCAACGTGCCTACGCCGACCGCGGCCAGATAGTAAGCAAGTGGAGATCCTAGCCCTCCCGTTCCCACGCAGAGCACACGCGCGGCCTTCAGTTTGCGCTGGCCCTCCTCGCCCACTTCAGGCAAAATCAGGTGGCGCGAGTAGCGCGAAAAATCGTCTTTGGTGAGCTCCGGAAGTTTCAGATTGGTTGTTATTGTTGCCATCGTTTCACTCCACTTCACAGCAGAATTCCAGACGCATACGGCGCCGCGCTGCTCAGTGCCCTCCGGCGATCGACGGAATAATCGACAGAGTATCCGTTGCCGTGACCGTCGTCGCCTCTTTCGCGGGCAGGTAGCGCACATCCTCGTCGTTTAGATACACATTCACGAATGCTCTCAATTTGCCTTCTTCCGTAAACAGGTGCTTGCGCAAATCGGGGAATGTAAGCGTTAGCTTATCCAGCGCTCCTTGCACCGTATCGGCGCGGACGTCCAGCTGATCCTTTCCCTCTGCATAGGGCCTCAAGGGCGTCGGGATGTAGATTGTCATTCCTCCTGGTTCCTTTCTCACGAATTGTTTGATTCACGGCGGGCCGACAAGGGCTCTGCAGTTTTGATGATCTCAACCGTTTGCGGCTCGAACTGCTTGTTTTCCTCGGTTTTGCCGGCAAGCAGAAAAGCGTTGGTCACCGTAGCTTTGCCCTGGGTGACGGCGGTGATTACGTAGGAGCATCCCAGCCAGTGCGCTTCGGCAAAGTCTGTCGGTGACCATTGAGCCGGGTGGTCGGGATGGGAATGATAGAAGCCGCCAATCGACAATCCCTTTTTTCTCGCCTCACGCTCGATCTTTACCAATTCGACAGGAGCGATCTGATAGCGGTTATGCGCCGAGTCCGTTCGCGTATTGCCGGCTTTGACAGATGATTCGATGATCCAGCCATTCGCTGCCGGGCGCCCCAGCAAAGCGCCGCAGCATTCATGGGGATAGGTTTCCTCGCCGTGCGCGCGAATCGCCTCATAGACCTCTATGGTCACCTGCAGGACAGTCACGCTTCCTCCCAGAACCTGTCGCTCAGGTACTTGTCTGCAGAGTCAGGCAGAACAGTCACGATAACGGGGCTTCGACCTGCCGCCGCTTCTTCCTGCGCAATGCGGAGGCTGGCAGCCACGGCCGCTGCCGCCGAAATGCCAACCAGTAATCCCTCCTCCCGGGCGAGCTGCTTTGCCATCGAATAGGCCGCTTCGGTTTTAACTTCCAGCTCGCGATCCGCAAGTTTCGGATCGTAAATCTTCGGCACGATCGAAGTCGCCATATGCTTCATGCCCTCGAGTCCGTGGAATGGTGAGTCCGGTTGAAAGCTAATGGCCTGAATCTCAGGATTGAGTTCCTTCAGTCTTCGTGTTGTGCCCATGAACGTGCCGCTGGTTCCCAGGCCGGCCACAAAATGTGTCACGCGACCGTCTGTTTGCCGCCAGATCTCAAGGCCGGTCGTGTCATAGTGCGCGCGCCAATTTGCGTCGTTCGAATATTGGTCGAGATAGCAGAATCTCTCTGGATCGTTGCCCGCCAACTCGCGTGCGCGACGAATCGCGCCGTCCGAGCTTTCGCCGGGTTTGGTCCACTCCACCTGTGCCCCATAGGCTTGCAAAATTCGTTTTCGTTCCGGCGACACATTCGACGGCATTGCTAGAACAACCCGAAATTCCAGTGCCGCGCCCAGCATGGCCAGCGCAATTCCAGTATTTCCACTCGTGGCGTCCAAAATCGTCTTCCCCCGACGAAGTTTCCCCTTCGAAATCGCCTCACGAACCATGGCAAGCGCGGCCCGGTCCTTAACGCTTCCCCCGGGATTGTGCCACTCAGCCTTGGCCAGCAAGGTGATGTCCGGAAGCGCTCGAACCATCCGGTTCAACCGAATAAGCGGCGTGTTGCCAATTCGACTCTCCAGCGTAGAGCCAAGCTCGATTTCGCCGCATTCAGTTCCCATCTATGACCACCCTTCTTTCTTGACTCTCTCGGTATTCAGCCGTAATCCTTAGCTGAAAACCAACCAAATCTGCACAGCAGAGCCGCAGCCCCTGCAGCTTCGCAAGCTTGTCAAATGTTGAGATGAGCCAGAAATTAAAGCTGGAGCTGCATTCGCGGCAGCGAGCTCAACTCGACAGGACAAGCCGTCGAGGAGCAACAACAGCAACAACATGTATGCAACGAATGCATGCACTTCCATTGTACATTCAGGAGCAAAAAAGCGCGATTCTTCCAGGGGAAGAAAAGGGGCGAAAGCGCCGTCGCCTGCGAATCTCCCGGCTAACTCGCGTGCTGGATTCCCGTTGCCGAGAGTGTGGCTGTCCAACCAGAACTGGATCGCTATCGAAGAATACTTGAGGCGCCACAAGACAAGTTGCCTCTCGTGACTCGAATCAGCTCGACTGAACAAGAATTTTGGCCAGAAGAACAGCGCCCGATATTCGCCCAGCAGTTGAAAGGATGCGTCGAACTATCCTGATCTAAAGGTAACGCTTGGCCCCAGGTGTTCGGGACCAGGGGTCGGAGGTTCAAATCCTCGCTCCCCGACCATTCAAATCAACACTTGGATCTAATTAATTTCGCTTGTGAGAGACGATCTGGACGATCTTGTAGCTGTCACTTCCTTCAAGAAAAAGCAAGAAAGGCCCCACCAGCGCTTCCAGCGCATATTCCAAGTGTAAGCGCCGCCGCACGCCGTCGTCACGGCTCACACAAGCCGACAAGAAAGGGACAGCTTGCGATCATCCCAGCAGTCTGCGAGTCCGCGTCAACGCCCCTTTTAGGTGGACATCAGGGTGAATAGGCACTCGAAAGAGTCGCTGTCTGACCGCGGATCTGATTTTTGCAGAAGCCAGCTTTAATCGCTAATAGGATTCTGTCGGATATGAAGTATTGGCCGAGCTTTCGCGAGCCGTTGAAGCCTGTCTCGCGCGATGAAACTCATTGCCCAGGATTTCGGGGTAACTCCAAAAGTACGGCGAAATGCCAAAACAAAAGCGCTGGGTTGGCTGTAGCCAACGGCAAAAGCCACTTGCTTCACGGAATCGCCGGCGACCAGAAACTCAACTGCTTTCGTTAGGCGAACCTGGCGCCGCCATGTGTCCAAACTAACTCCAAGATCGTTCATGAAGATTCTTTGCAAGGTTCTTATACCGATGCGAGCATCTGCACACAATACATCGATGCCTTTTGATTCTGCGGGGTCGCTCATAATTCGCAATGCGATCCTGAGCGCGCGCGGATCACGCGGTAGCCTCACATGTGTTGGAACTGATCTGGAGTGTGCAATTTGAAGCACGATCAGATCTCGCAGCGCGCGATGCTCCGAGACTTGAACGCGCAATTGCCCAATGCGCACCGCTTCTAGGACCAGCTCTCTGAGGAGGGGAGTCACCCATAATACGGCGCACGCCGATTCTGCACTCGCAACCAGCCCGGAACGAATATAGAGAGTGCGCATCGAGACCTCGGATGTCATGCGGATTTGGTGGACCATTCGAGAAGGAACCCAGATTGCGAATGTCGGCGGAATCAGCCACATGTTTTGACCGGAATGAACCTCCATCAGACCGCGCTTCGCATAGATGAGTTGGTCCGAACCGTGCGCGTGTTCTGCAACCATATAGCCGGCAGGGTAGTCATGAGCCAAAGTCGCGATTGAAACGTTGCGCTTCGGGTCAAACTCTCGCAGCGTCAGACTGTGTCGCATAAGCGATATTTTATGGCGCAATATCTCTCTTGCGCTATAAGGTTTTGCAGGCCAAAATCACTTCATGACAGCGGTCGCACTAGCAAAATACAAACTCATTGCATTCGCGACAATCGTAAAGGTGGAACGCGCTAAGATTTTCTATCGCGATACTCTCGGCTTAACACTCGTTAGCGAAGAACCTCCGCTTGCACTTGTGTTCAACGCTAATGGCACGATGGTCCGTCTTGGAATGGGAAAAGAACTGCCCAAAGTTTCAGGCACGGTGCTCGGCTGGCAGGTTCCCGACATAAAGTTCGCTGTGAGCGAGCTCCAGAGCCGCGGGATCATCTTCGAGCGCTTTGATGGGCTGAAGCAGGATCGAGCCGGCATCTGGACTTCACCAACGCGTGCGAAAGTCGCCTGGTTCAGAGACCCTGACGGTAATATCCTGAGCCTTTCAGAGCATCCTGCGGCCTGATGAGAGCCGCAATCGCAACTGAATATTCAGAGGGGTCCTGATTCTGGTGGGGATCGTGTACCTGACACCTATAACGGCAGGTTTCTCCCGTCACGAAATGGTGAGACCGTCGATAGATGTCCATTCGACCAAAGGTCTTGTCACAAGGCGTGCTGCCGCAATGCGGCATCTCTTAATCCTTGCGGACCGCCCGAGTTTTGGCGAGCCGCAGCATAAACTCTCCCTCTCTTGCATTAACCTCCTACTGAACAGTCAGTGTGACTTCGCCTGAAGCGGTGACGGTGTGCGTTTGCGAACCGCCTCCGCCCCCGCCTCCACCGCCTCCACCGCTACTGCCTCCACCGCAGCCCATGCCCATTGCGCTCACAAGGACCACGAGACCGAGGCAGGCGATGATCCAGATGTGCTGCCTCATCCGCTGCCGTCTCGCCCAAGCCAGCGGCAGCAATAGGATAGGCACGATGATCATTCCGCTCGCGGCACCCGGCAGCGTCTCCGTGAACACCACCGTGATCTGATAGGTTCCTGCCGGGGTGGAAGGCAAAGTCAGGATCGTGACTTGGCCGCTGGTGGCAGTGTAAGTGCAGCCCGCCCCCGCGGGAAGGTTCAGGCAGATGACGGTCCCATCGGTCGCTCCCGAGGTTAGGGTCACTGGATACGTGGCCGTCCCACCAG
>JASHSG010000316.1 GCA_030040935.1 Acidobacteriaceae bacterium
CCGCTCAGCAGATCGAGATACTTGACTCCGCTCTCGTCATGAATGAAGACGCCTTCACCGCCGACGAAAAGCACCGGACTCCGATCGTAGGTGGATAGAAGCAGCTTTTGCTCGGCGGCGCGAATCTCTTCGAGTTTCATGAAACGCGAACCTCCATAATTCCCGGGCGCCAAAGCCCATTTCATATCCGGGCCCCAATTTGCCGCCCGGCCCATCTGCCGGGTAGGCTCCCCGGCCGAGCCCTGACACAGAACTTCTCTCAATCCCTCAGGCAACCATGACTTCAGTGCCATGAACAATGCGGGAGCTGCAGAGATCTGGAAGCGATCCTGCAGCTTCAGCGGGCAGAATTCGTACACGCTTTACGCCGTTTAGGAGCGCCTCCCGGCATGCGCTTAACTTGGGCAGCATACCTCCTGAGATCACCGCGCTTTTGGCCATCTCCGCAATCTGATCGATCGAAAGCCAGCGCAGCACTTCGCCGTTTGCTCCTTTCACGCCGGGAACATCGGTAAGAAAAACCAGCGCATCGGCGCGGCAGGCAATCGAGCAGGCGGCGGCCATCTCGTCGGCATTGATGTTGTAATACGCGCCGTCGAATCCAAGCGCCATGGAGCAAATAACCGGAACGCCATTTAGCTGCCAGATCGCTTCAAGCCAGCGCGGATCGCTTGCCGCGATTTCACCCACAAAACCAAGATCGGGCGCGGTGCGCTTCTTGCGCGCGCGGAAGAGCAATCCGTCGCCCCCGGAAAGGCCGATCGCCGGTTGGCCGAGGGCGCCGAGCGCGGCCACGAGGCCTTTGTTTACGCGGCCGGCAAAGACCATCAGGGCCGCGTCGCGCGTCTCCGCGTCGGTAATGCGCAGGCCGTCGATGAACTCGCTCTCCTTGCCGAGAGCTTTGAGAGTGCGGGTGAGCTGCACGCCGCCTCCGTGGACCACGGCAACCTGATTGCCGTCACGGACAAGATCGGTGATCGCGCGCATGCAGGTATCGAGGAGCGCAGGCGATTCCAGGCCAGCGCCTCCCAGTTTGACAACGTACCTCATTTCAGGCCCTCCGCGGGAAGCTTCATGCAAGTCCTTCCGATTCGGGCCAGCCTTCGATCACGTTGAGATTCTGCACCGCCTGGCCAGCGGCGCCTTTCAGGAGATTATCGAGACAGCTGACGATCACTGCGCGCTTTCCACCGGCATCGAGATCAAATCCAATGTCCGCGTAGTTGGTTCGCACCGAGTATTGAATCTGCGGCAGCGTCTTTTCATACAGCCTTACCATGGGGCTGCCCGCAAAAAACTCGCGATACACGCCGGCGACGCTCTCACGGGTCTGCGACTTGGTGAAGTGCACATAAATTGTGGACAGAATTCCACGCGGAATTGGCAAAAGGTGTGGCGTAAAAACAAGCTGGCCGCCGGAAATGCCGGTTTCCTCGAGAATCTCCCCGGTATGGCGATGCCTAAACACGCTATATGCGGAAAGATTGTCGGCCGCGTACATGAAGTGAGTTCCCGCCGACGGAACCTTGCCGGCTCCGCTGACGCCGCTCTTGGCGTCGGCCACAATCCCATGCTCGAGATCAATGATCCCCGCAGCGACTAGAGGCTTGAGCGCGAGAATGATCGAGGTCGCGTAACAGCCCGGATTGGCGACCAGTCTGGCTGACGCGATCTGCTTGCGATGCAGTTCCGGCATGCCGTAGACGGCCTCCGTCTGCGTGACGGCGGCCACATCGGAGCCTTCATCCGCGAACGCATACACGGCGCGATTCGAAGCTTCTGTCAATCGCCAGGCGCCGCTCAGATCAATGACGCGCAACCCGCGCCTGAGCGCTTCCGGAACCCATTCGCGCGACCGTTCGTGCGGCGTGGCGAGAAACAAGACGTCAACGCCGCGCTCAGCCAGCAGTTCCCAGGAAAAGTGCTCAAGTTTCAGCTCCGCGCTTCCGTTGTTATCTGCCAGTTGGGGATGAATCTCGGCGAGCGGAATTCCGCCGCGCGCCCGATCCTCGGCATCCACGCGGCCGGCAAAGACCGGCGGGTGGTTCTTGAGCCGGGGATGATGCAGCAGCAGGCGCGCCAGCTCAGCGCCGGCGTACCCGGTCACTCCGATTACCGCGGTTTGGACAGTCCTCGTCATGGTTCGAGCATCGACCTCAGGCGAGTTCCAACTTCCGCAGCCTGGCGAGCGTCCCCGCAAATCACGAGGACCGTGTCATCGCCGGCAATGGTGCCGACGATTTGAGGCCACTCCGCGCGGTCGAGGGCCGCGGCGACGGGCTGCGCGCCTCCCATCACGGTGCTCAGGACCACCTGATTCATGGCCTGAACAACGCGCAAGCCGAAGCTGTTCATCATCTCGACAACGGAGGGCGCCTGATCGTCTTCTTCCGCGGGCGCGGCGTGGCCGTTGGGCAGCGAGTATCCCCCGGGCCCCTTCGAGACCCGCAGTTGATGAATGTCGCGCGAGAGCGTGGCCTGGGTAACCTGAATTCCGCGGCGGCGCAACTTGCGGCGCAGCTCATCCTGGCTCGCCACCGGCGAGCTCGAGAGCACTTCGCGGATTACGTTGAGGCGTTCGACATTCATTTTCCGCCGCCGTTGCCGGGATTCGGGCAAAGCAAAGGCGCGGTCTCCCGGGGGCGGGAACCGCGCTTGAATAAATATACGACAAAAGTGCATAAGTATGCAAGAGGATTTTGCGGATATTTTGAGGGGCAGGAGAGCTGCGGGCGCGCTCGGAAATCCTCCCGCACGCCCGATTCTACCGGCATTGCGCCGACCGGTGGGACTATGTCACGGTCCAATACACCGCGAACCGTTGCCAACTTTGGTTCAGCGGTTTCAGGTCCACCTGGCGATCCTGTGCGATGGCTCGAAACGTGAGAGCATGGCCCTCAACCGGGCGGACCCATGCGCTCGGATCTGCGCCGCCGGCCACGAGATAGGGAATCTCCAGCGGCGGCGCGTCATCAACCTCCGGCCCCTGCCTGTGCTCTAAATCGTCTTCGAGCCCGCTCTTTTGAAACTGGCCGGCCAGGACAAGCGGCCCATAGAGCAACGCCTGTTGCGAGCGGTCGTCGGCCAGCGGTTCTGCGGTGAGGCGCATCGGCAGGGTGAGTTGAATGTGGTCGCCAGCTTTCCAGGCGCGCGTGATCGTGAGATAGCTGCCCGGCGTGCCCGACACTTCAAGTCGCCGGCCGTTCAGGACGATCGAATTGGCTGCCGTCGTCCAGATTGGGATGCGTAACTGGAGCGACCAGGGATTGTCCTGCGTTTTTTCAATCGTGAATTCGGTGATGTCGCCTTCGGGAAAGCTGGTGTTCTGTTTGAGACGCACGCCGCGATCCTTCCAGCTGACTGTCGACGCAGCATACAGATTCACAAAAAGCGAGTCGTCGTCGTGAAAGTAGATTGTGTCGTTGAGCCTGGTGAATTCTTCGAGGCCGGTGCCGGTGCAGCACCAGAATGAGTCGTCCTCGGTGCTGGTGGTTTTCCACGCGCCGGGCGCGAGCGATAAGAAGTAGGTGGTGTGGCCGGTGACGGGCTCGATGGCGCCCAGGCGGTGGTTGAGAAGATTTCGCTCGTAGTAGTCAATGAAGCGCGGATCGGCGGACCACCGATAGAGATGGCGCGCGAGTTTCATCATGTTGTAGGAGCAGCAGCACTCCTGGTGGTGCGAGCTGATCTTCATCTCAGCGGCAAGATGGTTGGGATCGGTCAGCCAGTGCTCGTTATTGCTGGAGCCGCCGGTGGCGTAGGTGCGCGACTCGGAGACGGTTTCGAAGAAGAAGCGGCTCACGTCGGCGAAGCGGAAATCGGAGCTGAGCTCGTAGCGGCGCGCCGCTCCGATGACCTGCGGCACGTGGGTGTTCATGTGCTGGCCCTTGAGCGCGTCGCGGCGCAGGGCGAGCGGCGTGAAAAAGACCTTCTTGGTAAAGCGATCGCCGGCCCGCGCCCATCGATCGTCGCCGGTCACAGCGGCGAGGTTGTAGAGAACCTCGTTCATGCCGCCATATTCGGTGTTGAGGATGTCCTGCATGTGCGATTCGGTCTTCGCTGCCGTCCATGCGTCGACCCAGCCGGCCATTTTGACCACGACGTCGAGAGCCTGTTCGTTCGCGGTCTGCATCTTCATATCGAGCAGGCCGGCCATGATTTTGTGCATGGTGTAGAACGGGGCCCAGACGTTCTGGCGGCGATCGAGGCGGTCGAAGAATTCCTGAGGAAAGGCGCTGAGGTAGCCGTTCTGGTTGAGCGCGGACTGGCAGGCGGCCAAGCCGCGGACCAGCTCATCCGCCTTGGCCTTGACGGCGTCGTCGTTTGTGGCGGCGGTGAGCAGGGCCGACGCGGAAAGATAGTGGCCGACGAAGTGGCCGCGGAGTTCGCAGGTTGGTGCTTCCCATCCGCCGAGCGGTGTGGCCGAGGAAGGAAGACCGGCATTGACGCGGAAATTGTGGAGGAGGCGGTCGTTGGGAAGGCGCATCAGGTAGCCGCGATTCCATTCGCGCGCCAGCTTGAGCGGGCCAGAGTCGAGCGTGACATCGGCCAACGGGAAAACCTGCAGCTTCGGCGAAAATTCATTGCGAACAAATTCGAGCGGAGAAGCGAAAGGCTCGGATTCGGGAAGCGTGAAGACGCGGTCAGCGGCGGATTCAGGAGGCGGAGGGGTTTTTGGCGCGGCGGCGGTTTGCGCAAAGAAAGAAGATGCGGTGGCGAGGCCGATGGGAGCGATGGCGGCGGATTTTGCGAAATCGCGGCGAGAGAGATTCTTCATAAAGGTCCTTCGGCGGGCAAACGTTTACCAGTGTAAATCGCCGAACGGTGCACAGGCTGTGGCGCGGGTGAGGGACCGCAATGCGTTGTTCTCGACGTCGAGGCGAGGGGACTCATTCAGTTGCGAGTGGGCCTGGAAACCTATTTCAGGTCGCGCCAGTTGGGGCCGAAGGAAAGGTCGGCGACCAGTGGCACCTTCAGTTTCACGACTCCTTCCATCTCCGCGCGGACAAGGGCAGCGGCGTCCTCTTTCTCATCGGCGGGGACTTCAAACAGCAATTCGTCGTGGACCTGCAGAACCATCCGCGTCTTCATCTTGCGCTCGGCAAGTTTGCGGTCGAGCGAAATCATTGCCAGTTTAATGAGGTCGGCTCCGGTTCCCTGGAGAGGAGTATTGATCGCAGTGCGCTCGGCGAAGCCACGCTGGTTGGGATTGCGGCTCTCGATGTCGGGGATGGGCCGCAGGCGACCGAACATGGTGCGCACGGAGCCGTCTTTGCGGGTTTGTTCGAGCGTCTTTTCGATGAAGGCTTTCACGCCCTGGTAGCGCGCAAAATAGCGCTCGATGTAGGCCTTGGCTTCGCCCTGCGCAATGCCCAGCTGCGCGGCCAGGCCGAAGGCGGAGATTCCATAGACGATTCCGAAGTTGACGGCTTTGGCGCGGTTGCGGGTTTCCTTGTCCATGCCTTCGACAGGCACGCCGAAAACCTCGCTCGCGGTGAGGGTGTGAATGTCGATGTCTTCGGCGTAAGCGCGAACCAGCAGCGGATCGCCGGAGAAGTGCGCGAGCAGGCGCAGCTCGATCTGCGAATAGTCGGCCGAGAGCAGCTCGGTGCCGGGCGCGGCGATGAAGGCGGCGCGAATTTCGCGGCCGAGCTCGGTGCGCACGGGAATGTTTTGCAGGTTCGGGTTGATGGAGGAGAGGCGGCCGGTCGCCGTGGCAGCGGCCTGAAACGTGGTGTGCACGCGCGAGTCCGCGTCGGCGAGGAGCGGCAGCGCGTCAACGTAATTCGATTTGAGTTTGGCGAGATGGCGATATTCGAGGACGAGGCGCGGAACCTCGTGCTTTTCGGCGAGGAATTCGAGCACGTCCTGCGCCGTAGAAACGGATTTGGTTTTGCCGCGCGCAGCCGGCGCTGGCAGGCCGAGCTTTGTGAAAAGCACGACTCCGAGCTGTTTGGGCGAATTGATGTTGAAGCGCTCGCCGGCCAGCTCAAAGATGCGGTCGCCGACGCGCGTTAACTCAGCGCCAAACCTGTCCGAAAGCCTGCCCAGCGCAGCTGTGTCAATGCGGACGCCGGCTTTCTCCATGCGATAGAGAACTGGCGCGAGAGGTAAATCAATCTCAGCGTAGACGCGCGAGACTTTGGCCTGATCGGCCTCTTCGCGAAGCGCGGGCACGAGAGCGTTGACCGCTGCCGCGGCGGCGGGAAGCGACGAGGGTGGCGGCTGGCTGTGGCGCGCGGCAACGTCGGCCAGCGACTGCGTGGCGTGCGTGGGGTTGAGCGCGTAGGAGAGCAGCTGCGTGTCGTCGACTGGGCCGCGCAGCGCGACGTTCATTTCGCCGAGGACGTGGAGAGCGAGCTTGAAGTCGTGCACGCGCTTGGGAACTGACGAATCTTCGAGGAGCGCGCGGAGTTCGGGGGTGAGGGGCAGGCGCAGCCCGCGGGTAGGATCGGCGGAAACGCCCGCGTAAAAGTTAGCCTTCTTTTCCGCGGCTTCAGCAACTTCAAGCAGCGATTGAATCGCGGGCTGATCATCCTCCGACTCCGGCTCTTCGGGTTCAGCCGCATCGAGCGCCAGAGCGAAGCCGCCGGTGCGGGCAGCGGCATAGAAGGCTTTTTCCTGATCTGGTCTCGGATCGTCGATCAGTTCGGCCGCGGCGACGCTCCCATCAGGTGCAAGATCGCGCAGCATCGAAGTGAATTCGAGCTCGGTAAACAGCGTGCGGCAGGCCTCGAGGTCAGGCTCCCGCGTCTCCATCGCGGCGAGATCGAGCGGCAGCGGAACGTGCGTGTCGATGGTGACCAGCTCCTTCGAAAGCAGAACGGTTTCGCGGTTCTGCTCGAGGGATTCGCGGTAGGCCTTGCGCTTGACTTCGGATGCGCGGTCGAGAACCGCTTCGACGGAGCCGAACTCCTTGATCAGTTCCACGCTGCCTTTGTCGCCGATGCCGGGCGCGCCGGGAACGTTATCGACCGAGTCGCCGCGCAGGGCCATTACGTCGACGACCTTGTCCGGAGGGACGCCGAGCGTCTCGGTGACTTTTTCGGGGTCGAGAATCATGTTGTCTTTTTGCGGATTGAGGATCCTGACCTGCGGCGTGACCAGCTGCATCATGTCCTTGTCGCCGGAGACGATAAAGACTTCATGCTGCTGCTCGGCAGCTTCTCGAGCCAGAGTGCCGATGACATCGTCGGCTTCAAAACCCTCAGCCTGCAAAATGGGAATGCGCAGCGCCTCGAGCGCGCGGCGAATGTAGGGAATCTGGCGGCGAAGATCCTCGGGCATGGCTTCGCGCTTGGCCTTGTAGCCGTCGTAGCTTACGTCTTCAAAGGTCTGCGTCTTTGAGTTCCAGCGGCGCAGTTTCTCGATGGCGCGGGCGCGCTCGTCGCGGAAGACTTCGCCGCTCACGTCGAAGACGGCTGCAAAGTACCTCGGCGTAAAGTCTTGTCGGAGCTTCTTGATCATGTTGACGAAGACGTAAGTGGCCGCAGTGGGAAGGCCCGATCGCGTCGACATGGGCCGCGAACGCTGCATGGCGTGATAGGCGCGAAAGATGAAGCTCATCGCGTCCAGAAGAAAGACGGGCGGCCTGGATGAATCGGGCATCGGATGTGAGTTTAGCAGCGCAGACTATGCAGCTCAGCGCGAAGCCTGCGAGGTGGGTCTTTCGATTTCCTCCTCTGCGCTGCGGTCGCTCAGGATAACAGTTCTATTTGATGAGCATACAGTCGCCATAGCTGAAAAAACGGTACCGCTCTTGAATCGCGTGCCGGTAGGCGGCCAGCACGCGATCCAGCCCAATGCGGTCGGCGCCGGTGCGGCCGGAACCTTCGGATTTTGGGCCGGCGAAGGCCGACACCAGCATGAGCAGGCTCGACTGGGGCAGATGGAAATTGGTGAGCAGCGCGCCGACAATGCGGAAGTCGAAGCCGGGCGAGATGAAGATGCTGGTGGAACTCGAGTGCGGTTCGATAGGGCTGTCGCCGGCGGCCAGCGCGGCGGCTTCGAGCGTTCGCACGACAGTGGTGCCGACGGCAACGATCCGGCGAGCGTCGCGCGCGGCGGAGTTGATGGCGGCGGCGGCTTCTGCAGTGATGGTATAGCGCTCGCTGTGCAAACGAACCTCGTCGATGCGTTCGACCCGTAGTGGCGCGAATGTGCCGAGCCCGACGTGGAGTGTGACGTGTGTGACTTCGATTCCCCTGGATGAGAGTTGTTCAAGTGCAGCCTGCGTAAAGTGCAACCCGGCAGTGGGCGCGGCGACGGAGCCGCGCTCGCGGGCGAAGACGGTCTGGTAGCGATCGCGGTCGGCATCTGCGTCGTCGCGATGAATGTATGGCGGCAAGGGCGTGTGACCGATCGAATCGAGCACGGCGAACAAGCCGCCTGTCGAATCCTTTAAAGGGGCAAATTCGATGAGGCGCTCGCCGAATTTGCCGCGCTCGAGCACCTCGGCCTCCAGGGCGATCGCGCCGTTTGGCGCGGGAAACACGAGCCGTTCTCCAATGGCGACCTTGCGGCCGGGTCGGACCAGCGCGCGCCAGCGATTTTGGCCGGCGGCGCCAGTTACGGGCTCCAGGAGCATCACTTCAATGCGGCCGGTGGGTTTTTCCCGCTCGCGCACAAGCGTGCGGTGAGCATACAGGCGTGCGGGAATGACGCGGCTGTCGTTGACGACCAGCAGATCTCCCTCGCGAAGATGTTCTCCAAAACGAGAAAAAGAATCGTCGCGGAACGATCCGGTGGCGCGGTCCATGACGAGCATGCGGCTCGAGCCGCGCTCGGAGGGAGGCTGTTGCGCGATCAGTTCTTCAGGCAGTTCGTAGCTGAACTCCTCGACGCGGTGCTCCGCACTCTTGCGCTTTGAATCAGATGCTTTAGTCATCGAAAGTCGATTTACCGAAGTGATCGAGGGCGTGGCGACGGGCGCGTTCGATGGTGGCGTTGAGTTGTTCGCGCTGTTCCTCAAGCTTGTCTTCGGCGAGATTTCTAGGAACCTGCATCCAGCGAGACCAACTGACGGCGATACGCGTAAACGGCATCGGAACAAGAAAACGATCCCAGGAGTGCAACGCCAACTTGCGCCGCGGCTCCAAATGAAAAGCTCCGATACGTGCGCCGGTGAGCGCGGCCAAACGGATGGGCCCCATCTTGGTTCGGAAGATCGGGCCGCGGGGACCGTCGGCAGTGAAGATGGCGGGACGGCCGGATTCGATGACTTGCTTAAGGCCGAGAAGACCCTCGCGCGCGCCGCGTGAGCTGGAGCCGCGCACGGTCTTGTATCCGAAAAGGTCGAGGGTACGCGCGATAAGCTCGCCGTCAAAGCTCTGGCTAACGATGATCGTCGCGCCAGTGCGGCGGAAATAGAATGTGCAGGGCAGGACACACTGATGCCAGAAGCAAAAAATCTCCGCTTCCGCTCCCTCGCCAAAGGGGAGCGGAGTAGCGCCAAGTTCGGCGATGGTCTCAAAGCGCCATGTGCGGCCGGCAATCGAGAGCAACGTCCATGCCAGGCGCGGGATGACGGCCAGCGCGAGGCGCTGGCGCAGCGAGAATGTTTGTTTCCCAGGCCCTGAAGGCGAGAACTGGGCCATCTGACTTCGCGCCGGAGTTTCTTGGTCTTCAGTCGTCACTCCGTCGATTCTACGGCGGAGCCGGGATGTTGACAGACCTCCGGCCCTCCCCAAAACTGTCTTCAGCTCGAAGTTTGCCGAATTCAATCGGGAATAGCGTTTGCAGGCCGCCCATTTGCCCGATTCATTTCTTTGTGGAGCACCCGAACCACCTTCATGCAGATTTCGCATTGCGCCGCCCGGAATGAAGGGCGGGTTCGGCGCACGTTCGCACAGAGCGCACGCCGATTCATGCGGCGGGTCGTAGGTTGTCCTCCCGGTTTAGTGGTGCTCGCCGTGGCCGCCGCCACGATAGCCGGGGAGGGCATGTTCATTGCCGCCGTCATGACCGGCGGGACCGACGTGGCCGCGACCGTCGCGCGCTTCATTGGCATGGAAGTGGTTGAAGGGCCGGGCGCCGCGCTCGGGCAGCGGACCGCGGTAGCCATGGCGCGGGTCGAAGCGGTTATCCACGTGTCCCCAGAAGTTCGAGGGGCCATGAAACCATGGGCCGGCGCCAATGAAAATCCCGTTCACGAACCAGTCGGGGCCGTAGTAGCCATAAGGCGCGCAGTCGTAGGGAGGAAAGTCAAAGTAGCCATAGGGGCAAACGGGGGGTGCCCCGATAACGACGCCGACGCCGAGCTGGGCCTGGGCGGGAGGAACAAAACAGAACAGCGCGAGTGCAAATGCAGCGAATGCAAAGACTTTGAGTTGGGTCATACTTCCTCCTGTTGGTTTGAGCCTTGTGCGGGTCACAGGGTTGCACGAAAAGACAGCGAACAACCGAGTTCTTCCGTTGGAGGCGCAGGGCTGCCAACCGCGAGGGATGCAAGCTGTTCGGATCGACAGACCTCCGTGGTCCGCGCAACGCGAGGCAGGCGTCAGGCAGGTTCGAACCGGATTCGATCGCGCCGGAAGCGTGAAGGGCGAAGTCGCGTGGGGCAGAAATATGACGCGGAGTTGAAAGCCGCTCCTACGCGGGCGAATAAGGTTGTTGGCAGCGGCGCGCAGATTTATGATGGCGACGCCGGGCTCGTGGTCCACGAAGTGGAGCGGAGCCTGAATCGAATCAGGGCGGAAGAAATCTACTGCGGGGCGGTCCGTGGCACGGATCTTCGTCAGTCATTCAAGCCAGGATCAGGACCAGGCGGCGCGGCTGCTGAATTGGCTGCACGGGCAGGGGTTCGTGTCGACGTTTCTGGATTTTGACAAAAAGGCGGGAGTGGCGCCGGGGTCAGATTGGGAGCGCACGCTCTACCAGGAGCTGTCGAACGCCGACGCCGTAATCCTGATCCTGACCAGGAACTGGTTCGACAGCAAATGGTGCTTTGTGGAGTTTGCGCAGGCGCGGGCGCTGGGCAAGGCGATTTTCCCGCTCATCGAAGCGCCGACGGGAGAGACGTTTGTATCGCCCGACATCCAGCATCTTGACCTGGTAAAGGACCGCGAAGGGGGACTGGAGCGGCTGCGCGCCGAGCTGACCCGGATCGCGGTGAACACGCGCGGTGGGTTCCCTTGGGATGCCACTCGGCCGCCCTTTCCCGGGTTGCTGGCGTTCGACGAGGCCGATGCCGCGGTGTACTTCGGGCGCGACGACGATATCCGCCGGCTGATTGAGCGGCTCAACGCGCGGCGGGCGCAGGGCGGCGAGAAACTCGTGGCGCTGCTGGGCGCCTCGGGCGCTGGAAAATCGTCCCTGTTGCGGGCTGGGGTAGTGCCGCGGCTGAAACGCGATAAACACAACTGGATTGTGCTACCCCCCTTCCGGCCGCAGTTGCATCCGCTTGACGAGCTGGCGCAGGCGGTGGCGACGGGCCTTGACGATGCAACCAGGTGGCGAGAGTGGCGCGCGGCGTTCGATGGCGATGACACGCCGCGCGCCGTGGCCGAACTGGCGCGCGATCTGCGCGCCGCGCGCAAGGAGAACGAAGCGCACGTTCTCCTCGTGATTGACCAGGGCGAGGAGCTGTTTAACGGATCCGAGGCCGGGGATGCGGAACGATTCTTTCGCGCCTTGAGCGCAATGCTGGGCCAGCGGCTTCCCTTTCTCGCAGTGATTGCCCTGCGGTCAGACTACCTGGGCAAACTGCAGGAAGCATCGGGATTGGCGGCCCCGTTTGAGCAATTCTCGCTCAAGCCGATGCCGCTTGAACGGGTTCGGGAGATCATCGAGGGACCGGCGAAGGCGGCAGGCATCGCCGTGGACGCCGCCCTCGTGACGGCGGCTGTAGCCGACGCGCGCACCGACGATGCCCTTCCCCTGCTGGCATTTGCGCTGCGCGAGCTATATGACCGCTCGGCAAAGAGCGGACGGCTGAC
>JASHSG010000317.1 GCA_030040935.1 Acidobacteriaceae bacterium
CGGGATCGAGCCCTCCTTCGAGCGTGACAATCTTGACCGCAAATCCCTCCTCCGTCAGCAGCGCGATCGATTTCTCGGCGGCATTCGCGCCCGCGGCATCCGGATCAAAGTTCACGATCACGTTCGATGTGTGCCGCTTGAGGATCGCCACCTGCTGCTCGGTAAAAGCCGTCCCGCTGCTCGCAATCACATTTTGAATTCCAGCCAGAAACACGCTGATGCAATCCATCTGGCCTTCCACCAGCAAGGCGAACTCCATGGCGCGAATCGCTGGCTTCGCCTTATCCAGGTTGAAGAGAACGTGGCCCTTCGTATAGAGCGGAGTCTCCGATGAATTGAGGTACTTCGCGCCCGCCTTTTCGCCCGTTTCGAGCGTGCGCGCGGTAAACGCAATTACCCTTCCGCCCTCATTGCAAATCGGAAATATGACGCGCTTGCGAAACCGATCGTAGATCGGCCCCTGGCTTCCGTCGCCTTGTTCCTTTGAGCTGAACAGCCCGCTCGCGCGCAGCGTCTCCTCGTTCGCCATTCCGCTCAATCTGTCGCGCAGCGCGTTAAAGCTGTCGGGCGCAAAGCCGATCCTGAACTTCCTGATTCCCTCGTCCGAAAGCCCGCGGTTAGCTAAGTATTCACGCGCCAGCGCTCCGCCCGGACCTCGCAACTGCTCTTCAAACCACGCCGCCGCGGCTTCCTGCAGCTCCAGCAGCTTCGCGCGCATCCTCGCGCCGGCCGCCTCCTCTGGCGACGAGAACTCCCGTTTGGGCAACGGAATGCCGCACTTCTGAGCCACAATCCGCACCGCCTCGGGAAAGCCGACATTCTCGATCTTTCCCACGAAGCTGAACACGTCACCCGTCGCCTGGCAGCCGAAGCAGTAAAAAAACTGCTGCCCCGCATGCACACTGAACGAGGGCGTCTTCTCCTTATGAAATGGGCACAACCCCGTAAACCGCTGCGCGCCGGCCTTGCGCAGGCGGATATAGCTCTCGATCACCTTCACGATGTCGGCCTGCTGCTTCACGGTTTGGGCGAAATCGGACACGGTTTTTGTCTCTAACGAGAATACGGCGGAGGGTGGCAGCCGGCTAAATGGAGCGGAGTGGATATTCGGCCCAAAATGCTTTGCCCCGAAATCACTGCTGCACCTCGAACTACGGTGTAGAATTCCGCGCATGAAAATCCTGACTGTTGGAGCCCTCCTGTTGCTGGCAACCGGCGTGTACGCTCACGCACAGCAAGGCACGCCTAATGCGGGCGGAGGCAAGGATACGAAGAATGACAACTGCGGCCTGCTTTACGGGGAAGACCACGCTTTAACGTTCTGCGCGCCCGACGGCTGGGTTCTGGATAACGGCGTCCTGAATGATCAGGGCATTTATGCAGTCTTTTATCGCGCCGGCTCCAACTTCAAGGACGCAAAAGACTCAGGGACCTTCATGTATTTCAACGTTGTTGGCAGACAGCCAGATAAAACTGTGGAGAAACTGATGAACGGCGACGCCGAACAGGTGAAGCACGACGCGCCGGGTTCTGTTGTGAACCCGGTTGACCCCATCAAGATTGGAGACGTTTCTGTGCCCGTTCTTGGTTTTGCGCCCGGAGCATTTAGCCGTTACGAGGCGGTTGCCTATATCGGCGAAAAAAAGGTCCTCGTGATGGTCGTCATCTCTTCCAAGACTAAAGCCCTCTTCGACCATGATTATTCGGCGTTCGTGGCCTTAGTCCAGTCCTACAAGTTCCTCAGTTCAAATGTGACCATTCAGCACAAATAAGCACAATACTCGGTCGAGACCAACCCCGCAAAATACTTGTTGCAACGAATATCTCCCTCGTGCATCCAACCAGACAAAAGGAGCAAACACCCATGTCCACTGCCGCAACCACTCCCGCCGCCACCGTCACCTGGAACATCGACCCCGCCCACTCGGCCGCCGAGTTCAAGGTGAAACACATGATGATCTCCAACGTGAAGGGCAGCTTTTCTCAGCTTTCCGGAACGTTGACTGAGCATACCGTCGATTCGACGCTCTCCTCCATCGACGCCTCTGTACCGGTCGCCACGGTGAGTACAGGAGACACCCAGCGTGACGGCCACCTTAAGAGCGCAGACTTCTTCGATGCCGGGAAGTTTCCTGCTCTCACCTTCAAGTCCACCAAAGTTGTCCGCAAACGCGATGCGGAATATGACGTGACCGGCGAACTGACGATGCACGGTATCACCAGACAGGTTACCTTCGCCGTTGAAGGCCCAAGCGCGCCGAACAAAGACCCGTGGGGCAACCTCCGCATCGGGCTTTCCGCCACAACCAAAATCAACCGCAAGGACTTCGGCCTCAATTGGAACGCGGCTCTTGAAGCCGGTGGTTTCCTTGTCGGCGACGACGTCGCCATTAGCCTCGACGTCCAGTTCATCAAGGCCGCAAAGTAAGCTCGAATCAAACGCAAAGAAATAGCTTGTCTTCTCCGCACGATGGTCGGTTGCGCTTCCGTTTCTCCATGCGAATCGAATCGGTCGCGGACGCTGCCTCGCAAAATCCCTGGTGCGACGAATAATCTCGCCGTGCATCCAATAGCTGTACGATCCAGAGAGAGTCGAAGCGGTCGTCCCCCGGGCGGGCAACTCAAGAGTTGCCCGCCGCGTCGATTTGGAGTTCTAACATGTCACTGAGAGCTGTCAAAGAAATCTATCAAACCAAGCCCACCATCGAGGGTGCGGGCGTGAAGCTTCAGCGCGCGTTCGGCTTCGGCAAAACCGCCGAGTTCGATCCGTTCCTTTTGCTTGACGACTTTCGCAACGAGAATCCGGCCGACTATCTGGCCGGCTTTCCCTGGCACCCCCATCGCGGCATCGAAACCATCACCTACGTTCTCGCGGGCGAGGTGGCGCATGGTGACTCGCTCGGCAACAAGGGTCGTATGACCGCCGGTGACGTCCAGTGGATGACCGCCGGCAGCGGCATTCTCCACCAGGAGATGCCCAGGGGCGACGCCAGCGGCCGCATGCATGGCTTTCAGCTCTGGGCCAATTTACCAGCTTCGCTCAAAATGACCGACCCGCGCTACCAGGACATTCCGTCCAGCGCGATTCCCGAGGTCACCGAAGACGACGGGACCAAAGCGCGCATCATCTGCGGAGACTTCTGGGGCAAAACCGGACCCGTCGAAGGCGTCGCTGCAGACCCGCGTTACGTCGACATCTCTGTTCCGCCGTTTACGCGCAAAAGGATCAAAGTCGAAACAACGCGCAACGCCTTTGCCTATGTCTTTGCCGGCGCGGGAACCTTCCGCGATGCGTCCGAGCCGCGAGCTGTTTTGACTGAATCAGCAGTCGATCCGAATGCCGAAGCGGTTTACGATGCCAAGAATCATTCGCTTGTGCTGTTCGATCGCGGTGATGAGATCGTAGTCCAGGCCGGCTCCGAGGGCATTCGCTTCCTGCTTGTTTCTGGCAAGCCCCTTGAGGAGCCGGTGGCGTGGTACGGGCCCATCGTCATGAACACGCAGGAAGAGCTGCGCCAGGCTATGGCCGAGCTGCACGACGGCTCATTCATCCGCCACGGATGAGCTGAGCACCAGTCCGCGGCTCCTTGTATTCGCGGCTCCGCGCCGAATCGGGGAGTTCGGGCTGCATCTCCCTTCTCGCCGTATTCAGTCCTTGCCTTGTGCGACCATCCCCCGCGCACAAATGCAGGCCTGTCTTCGGTTTGACGCCGTGATATGCTCAACCCAGATTCGAGAGCATCGTCCATCACCGCGCCATGGCCTCTCCAGTGTCAAGCTCGCCGCCGCGGCCCCGCCTGGTGGTTCAAATCGGCGTAACGGGCCATCGGCCCAACCGGCTATCTCCCGACGCCGCCGCCGGCTTGCCCGCTCAGTGCGAGCAGGTTCTCCAGGCCATCGCCGCGCTCGCTCGCCGCGCCTACGATCCTCTGCGCCATTCACCCCAACCGCCGCTCCTGCGCATTCTCTCGCCTCTTGCCGAGGGCGCGGACCGCATGGTCGCCCGCGCGGGATTGGCCCAGGGCGCTGATCTGCAATGCCCCCTTCCATTCCACGTCGAGGAGTATTGCCGCGACTTCGCCACCGAAGCCTCCCGCGACGAGTTTCGCGTTCTGCTCGCCAAAGCCTCAGCGGTCTTCCAGGCCGACGGCGAGCGCGGCGCGGATGCCCTCGCCTATGAGCGAATCGGGCGAATCGTGCTCGAGCAGTCTGACTTCATCATTGCCATCTGGGATGGCGAACCTGCCGCCGGCAGAGGCGGCACCACGCAGATTGTTGAAGAAGCGCTCGCGCAAAGCATTCCCGTTGTTTGGCTGCATGCCTCGCGGCAACAAGCGCCATGCATTCTCGTGACCGGCGAATCCGGCAACCGGCAGGAGCTCGCCATCGAGGAATTGGATTCGCGTTTCGCGTCCCGGTTTTCTGAATCCGATCGGGACGGGAAAAGCGAATTTAGCTTCAGCCACGCATATTGTGCCGAGAAGCAGCCCCGATATGACTTTGGCCGGCCCTTTCGCATCTTCCGCGACGTCCTTGCACGGCACAAGTTTCCCGGAGGATCGTGGATGATCGAGGATTTCGAGCCATCGGCACGGGCCGATTGGACGAAAATGTTTTCCGAGTCTCCCGCTCCGCCCCAGGAGACCCAAAGCTACCTCTTGGATCGCCTCTGTCCCCACTATGCTTGGGCAGACGGATTGTCAGGCTACTATGCCGGGTTGCTTCGCTCCAGTTCGCTGGCCACCAACCTTCTCAGCGCTTCAGCTGTATTAGTTGCGATGCTGGGTATGGTTGCGCACGTCTACCATCTGGAAGGACGCCGGGTCCCTGAATTGACTGAATTCGCATTGATCGCCGTCATTCTGGCAATCACCTGGCATGGCCGCCGGAGGCGCTGGCACGAGCGCTGGCTCAACTACAGGCAACTGGCCGAGCTGCTTCGCCAATACTGCTACTTAGCTCCGCTCGGCTGTCCGCTCGCCACGCCTCCGCTGCCCGCCCACTCTTCTTCTGGCTCCGACCGTTCGTGGGTTGACGGCATGTTTCGGGCCATAGCGCGCGATCTTGGTTTGGCGCCCGCGAATGTCGACAGAGAGTACCTCGTTTCAATCGGCAACATGATCAGGATCGTTCTCGTCGATCAGATCAGGTATCACGCAGGCAACTGCCGTACCATGACCAGGCTCAATCATCGCTTGCATCACATCGGAACGGCTCTCTTCGTCATTACTTTACTCGGATGCGTTGTCCATGTCTTTACCAACCAGACCAACCGGGATTCATTCTGGTTTCTTATGCTGGCCACGGTGCCGCCGGCCTTCGGCGCCGCATTCTACGGCATCGCCAGTCACGGCGAATTTGCACGTACTGCCGATCGTTCGCGCGCCATGGCGGCCGAGCTTGAATCTCTGAAGTCAGTCGATTTGAAGAATGCGCTCGAATCCCCAGGCGATCGATTCTCCGCCCTGCGCCAAGCCGCCCAGAGAATCGCAGGAGTTATGATTGCTGAAACCATGGATTGGAGCTTTGTCTTCCGCTACCGCACGCTGAATCTTCCCGGCTGAAATCTCGCCTCGGCCGCCTGCATGGAGAAGCATGAGAAAGCGCTTCGATTGGATCCCGCTGATTGTGTTCGCTATCCTGGCCGTCGGGCTCGGCGTCTGGGGCTACGCGAGAGCCGGAAGCGATTTCAGTCCCTCCTCGGGCATGCGCTTCGACCCGAAGCACTCCTATCCGCATTTCCGCTGCGTCCGTTGCACCACACTTCCAGAGTGCCCTGCGCCTCCTCCTTCACCCCCTCCTGTACCCCCGAAATGCGACCCCGGCTGCGATACGCTCTGCGACCCCTGGATGGAGCTCCTGCGTTGTCTTTTTTGCTCGATTGCTCTGGTCAGGCTTTATGATCTTTTCCAGCCAGGCCAGACTCCGTGGCAGCTGGTCTTTGCGCAGTTTCTGGTCCCCGGTATTGCAGCCGTTTCCGCCTTGCAACTGTTTCTCGCCGGCGTAAGAAAGAATTTTCGCACTGCGATGGCGCGCCGCAAATCAAGCCACACCATTGTCTGTGGAATCGGCGATGTGGGCATGCAGATTGTGCAGAATCTGCATGCCGCTGGTCACGATGTGGTTGCCGTCGATCTCGAGGGCGACTCAGCCAGCGCCGCGACCTGCGAAAAGAGCGGGGTACCGGTGCTCCAAGGCGACGCTAAGAATCCCCAGGTGCTCCTCGCTGCAGGAATCCGCCGCGCGGAGAATGCCATCGTCTGCACCGGATCCGACAGCGAAAACATAGACATCGCGCTCCAGATCAAATCCATCGATTCCCGCCCCATGCATCTCCGACAGGCCAGGATTCGGGTGCTGGTCCAGGTCCGCGATGACTGGATGCACAAGCGGTTGCTGGCCAGCGATAAGAGCACCATCGACCTCAGCCTCTTCAACCCCTACACTTCCGCTGCGCGCTTGCTGATCCAGTGCCTCCGCCTGCCGCCGATCCCTGAATTTGAAGCGCGAACGTTTGTCCTCATCGGGTTCGGCGCTTACGGCCGCGAAATCGCCCAGCACCTCATCCAGTTGTCGCCGGTCGCCCTGAACCAGACGCTCAAGATCGTCGTCTTCGACAAGGAAGCAATCGCGGCGAATGCGAAATTCGCCATCACCGACCCTGTTGCCGCGACGATGGCCGAGCTTGACTTCACCGTAGCCTCGGTCGAGCCCGGATCGCCCGACTTGGCCAACATCGTTCAGCCTAAGCTCGAATCTGCCGGGCCGTTGCTTGGCGTCGCGCTCGCCCTCGGCGACGACAAGGCAAGCTTGTCCGCCGCCCTGGAGGTGCGCTCCCTGCTCGATCGTACGGGCCAACTTCATGTGCCGATCTACGTGCGCCTTGAGCACTATCTCCGATTCGGCGAGCTGGTTCGCGATATCGAAAGCATCTCCAGCTTCCGTGATCGGTTGCAGATATTCGGGACCCTCGAAGAAACGCTCAACCCCGATGTGCTCTTCGGAGCGAAATTGGACGCGTTTGCCAGCGCCCTTCACGAAGATTACCGGCGCCACGCACAGGGCACTATCAATCCCCAATCCGATCGTCCCTTTCATGAGCTGCCGGAGTTTCTGAAGATGTCGAATCGCTGGCGCGCCGATCACACCCCTCTGCTCATGGAGCTGGCCGGCCTCCATCTGGTGCGCGATGTTCAGTCTCCCGCCATCGCCGTGCTCACTCCGGACCAGGTTGAGCTTCTCGCCGAGCTCGAACATCGCCGCTACTCCATCGAGCGCCGCATCGTCGAGACCCGATTCGGATTCGCGAATCGCGAAAGCCCCCACATGAAGCCGTGGAAGGATCTGGGCGACGATTATAAAAATTGGAACCGGGAGCAGATCGCTCACTTGCCCGAGATCATGGCCAGCCTCGGAATCGAGCTGCATCCGGTTCGTGCCGTGCCGCTCTACGGCAAGGGCCTCGCCGCCGCAGCCGCCCAACTCGACAAGTTCATTGCCGAACCGTCTGATGCGTTTTACAGCCTGCGCGTCGATCTCGATGACCCCGATGCTGTGCGCTCCGCTGCGCGCGCCCTGGGCTTGCCGTCGTTCAGCTTGTGGCTTTTTTCACGCGAAGAGCCGCCCGAGTTCGCACTGCGCAAGCCGCCGATGACGCCAACCAGCATGTACTCGCTTATTCAGCGCGCCAACGGCTGGTCGCTTCGCGACCGCGTCGCGCTTGATGTCTAAGCGCCATTTGCAATCCAAATTGCGTGTCCAATTCTCGGTCCCGGGACTGGGATGAGCCTACTTCGTCCAGGTTTTGCCGCCGTCGTTCGAAGCAAGAACGATGCCGTTATCGCCCACCGCCCAAAGACGCGCGCCGTCGCTGGTTCCGAAGATGGAGCACAGAGGGTTTGTCGTCCCGCTCTTGCGGGTCGTCCACGTTGCGCCCTTGTCGTCTGACTCGATGATCATGCCGGCGTCGCCGACCGCCCACAAACGCGCGCCGTCGCTGCTTCCAAAGATCGCATGAGGCCAGGTCGCGTTGCCGGTGTTGTGCGTGGTCCACGTCGAGCCTCCGTCGTCTGACTCGGTAATGGTGCCCGCGCCGATCGCCCATAGCTTGCTGCCGTCGCTCGAAGCGAAGATCGCCGACAGAGCGGTCTGAACGGCGCTGTAGCGCATTACCCAGGTGCCGCCGCCGTCGTCCGACTCGAGAATTGTGCCGCTTCCGCCCACCGCCCACAGGTGGCCTCCGTCGCCGGTCCCCATGACAGATCCGAGCCAGCTCGCTCCCGTGCCGTGTTTCGTCCAGGTAGCGCCTCCGTCCTTCGATTCGACGATGTTGCCCAGGCCGCTCACCGCCCATTGTCCCTGGCCGTCAGCTGTTCCGAAATTTGCCAAAAGTGCGTCTGTGGTGCCGCTCTTCTCCTGCGTCCACGTGGCTCCCGCGTCGCCCGATTTGATGATCGCGCCGCCCACGCCCACTGCCAAAAGCGTCTGCCCATTGCTCGTTCCGAAGATCGATTCCAAATGGCTCGTCACACCACTGGCCCGTGGCAGCCAGGTCACGCCCCCATCGTCCGATTCGATTAATGCGCCGCCGTCGCCAACCGCCCACAGCTTCTTCCCATCGCTCGTGCCGAAGATCGAGGTGAGGCGGACGGTTGTCCCGCTGCGCATTCCCGACGACGTCTCGTTGGTGACGAAGTGTCCCCTGAGCAGTACGGCAACAACTGCCAGAATCAGCACCGCCCCCGCGGCCCATGCCCAAACGGGGATCTTCACCCCGCGTGACCCAGCCACTTTCAGATTTCCAAAGGCTTGCTCTGTGAACTTCCCTGCCGCGGGCTCGCGATCGCCATGTATCACCGCGCTCGATCTCGTTTTCTCTGCGAATACGGAGCCGGTTGTCTCCGCTCCTTGCCCCGCTGAGGCTGCCGACTGCGGCGTCTCGCGTATCCTCTTCAACTGCGCCTTCAGCCCATCCAGAATCTGGAATTTGACCTTCGCCCATTTCGCCTCGCTCTCCGTGAAGTCGATCAACGGATTGGCGCTGGGGACCATCTGGCGGTCGGCAAGAAACGGATAGTCGCCCCAGTCGCATGGCTCCACAAGAACCGGGATGACGATGGTTTCGCCCTGCCGCGCGCGCTCTGCAATACGCGGCATCTCAATCTGCTCGATGAAATCCGAGTTCAGGAAACTCTGGCTCACGATCAGCACCGCGATCTGTGCCTGATCGATTTGCTCTTCAATGTGCCGCTTGAATACGTCGCCTGGCTTAAGTTCCGTGTCGTACCAGAACACCGTGTTGTGGCGTCGCAGCGACTCCGCCAGAAAGGGAATCAGGTTAAAACGGTAATCCGCATCTAACCACCGCTTGTCCTCGCGGGCGTAACTCACAAAAACATGCACGGTTTGTTCGTGAGCTTCAGGACCGTCGATTGCGCTCATTGTCTGCGGGCTCTGGCTCTGGAGTCAGATTGGCCAGTGAACGCTTTTCTCCTTATGCTGTGCACTGAATTCAACGCTCCAAAGGGGCGATACTTGGGTGAGAAATGCCTTAGGCACACTATAGCGCAAAGGGACAGGAATGCGGCCGGGTCGCCGCTCTGCTGAAATTATTTGACGCGCCTCGCTCGTTCTTGGATCATGGATGCACAACCACCGGGCTTCCTCTCCCCCCAAACGATTTCAGGAGGGCGCTATGCGTACATCCCTGCCGATCGTCCGTCGGCTTTCACCGCTATTCGTTTCTATCGCTCTTCCGCTGCTGCCTCCATGCGCCCTCCGCGCGCAGTCAACCGACGGACAGACCGGAAGCGGACAGGCCGGCAGCCCGAGGCCGCTTTACACGACCAACGCCCAGGTCGACTACACAGGAAACCTGCTCGGCTATTACAGAATGGAGCCTACCGAGCCAACCGCCACCTTGGCTCCCGTGAAGGCATTTCTGGATTATCGCGACGCCGACGCGAAGGGCCCCGATGGGCGCCACCTTTTGCTGGGGATGGGAGACGACTTCGGCCCGGAGTTCGGGGCTTCGCTGCAGTTGGAAAACACAGCTGATCCTGAATGTGCCCAGGCGCCCAAAGATACGGGGGATGGTGAGACTAGGCCGGAAAGCCTGTACAAGGACGACGACCGCGTCCCCAGGCAGCCGCAATGCGATAACGTCTTGAACTTTCTAATGCATGCCGGCTTCCGTGCCGTGGTCCCGGGCCGCAACGACTTCATGTACACGGCGCGCTGGTTGCGGACGGCGACGGTGCGGCTGGCAAGGGCGAGCGAGGTCGATGGCGGATCGCCGCTGATCAAGAACGACGATAATCAGTTGTACATTCTCGCCGCCAATCTGCGCATTCAATTTAAGGGCGATCTTAGTCTCCGGCACCAAGAGACAGCCGATTCGGATGCTCAGCAAAAAGAGAATCCCGATCAGCGCTATTCGCTCAACGGACGTTGCCCGCTTCTGTTCAGCGACGATCCGTTCTCACCCGATTCGCCGCAGTGCGCCGCAAGCGGGCTGGCGGAGCCAAACGATTGGCTGGAACGGCTTGACAGCCTGAGCGCGGGTAATGGGCAGAACCTGACCTCGGTAGCGATGCGGCAATTTGCCACCGATGCGTCGATGACCGCGGCCGGGCGGGACTCCGTACTGAAGTTGATGGTGAGCGATCAGCTCTCGATCCTCGAGTCGGCCTGGGGAAAACGCTGGACGGAGGTCGCGGCGCTGTTCAAGAAACCCGATTCCGAGGAAGCCAAACGGGGGTCCCATAAAGCAACTTCAGGCGAAATGGGCGACGCCCAGGCGGGGAAGGCCAGCGATCTTTCCACGCAGGGTGTTGCGCGGACACTATCCGGCTTGGAGGGTTTGCCTCAGTGCAAGAGCGACTTCAGATTTGCCGACGCCACGCAAAAGGCCGATGCCGCCGACCTGTGCACCTACGTTGCGGGACTTGAGCATGTTCTGAACGAGTTCAGCGACGAGTTAACGGCGACCGGCGCAGACAAAACGATCCCGGCGTGCAAGGCTGACGACGGAACGTCAAGCGTGGGGGCCTGCTTCATTATCACGCAGCAAGCGCGCCAGGCCGCAACCAATGGCCTGCTGCGCACCATCGCGGCAGAACAGAAGAACGTTGGATATACCGTGGCTACCCAAAAATCTCCCGACCATAAGGTCCTTCAGAGGATCCTTGTCATCGGCGTGGTGGGGCAGAACACGATGAAGGAGGTATCTGAGACCAACCTGCGCATGTGCATCGGCCTCGACGGTAAGGCCGGCAAAGACGATCCGAATTCAGCGCAGGCCAAGGAGAATCCGGATTCTGTACTGGACGGCGTCCACTGGCCGGGAGAGTTCGGCATTTGTTACCTGAGAACGACTCAGGAAGTGGAGCAAAAGGGTCTGTCGGCCACCGCCGTCGCCACCGATCCCGTGGTGGTTGCCGCTCAGCTGGTGCGCGCCGCCGAACTGGTTGAGGGCCGCGTGAACGCCGTTGTCCTGATGGCCCAGATGCCCCACACCGAAGCTGAAGTCCTGGCTGCGCGCGTGTGGGAACGGCTCGCGACATCGCCGGCCCAGCAGCCCATCAATATCGTCATCAGCGAAGCAGGAGAGACCGAAACCGGGACCGACGCCAGCGCGCAGGAAACCGGATACGACACCCCTGACATGACCCTCAATTACGTCTATCACGCAGGCAACAGAAATACCGTGAACACCGGGCATCCGCCGCCGGTTCTGACTCCCTTCAACGGGTACCCGAACCCTCCTGACGGCCGCTTCCCTGGCGCCGTATCGCGCGCCACCGTGCAATGGACTCAAGGGCAGAAGCTTGTCATCACCAATCAGTCCACCGGCATTTACCCGGCAAACCCGCCCCCTCAACCCGCTCAAGGCGCAGCCACCCCGGCCAGCGCGAATACGCCAGCCTCGAATGTGGCAAGCACGAATACAGACAGCGGATCGAAGACCGCTATCGAGCTCCTGTACGAATTGATGGCTCAGATTCAAGGCAAGCCAATCACCTATGTGGACGATTCAAACAACGAGCAAAAGGCTGAGTTGGCGCTCCTCGTCGACTTGCAACAGGCAACCCAGCCCTTTTTCAAGGGACTGCCCGAAGCCGGAGCGACACGGCAGCATGCGGACGTGGTATTGCTGCAAAGCAGAGACGTGCAGCTGGGCGCGATCGGCGCGGGCTACCAGAATTACGACATGTGCACCGGAGACCCGAACGAGAACCTCTGCAAGTTGCGCGTGGCCCTTGACCGCATCTTTTGGAAAGGCGACTACCTAGAATACGTCGCCGTAAAAGGGCAGGACATCGAGACGATTCTCGGCCAATCCGATGCTCTCATCCAACAGCAAAACTCACTCACCGAGACAGACACCAGTCAGGAGTGGCTTGTCTCCTACGGAATCGTCCAATCCTCGTTGTCAAATCCGACTCTCGTCAATCAAAACAACGAGCCCCTTTGGATTCCGGTCGATCCAACATGCGCAGGAGAGTCGGCGGGCAAGAGCACCTATTGCATCGCCCAAACGCCTATCGTAAGCGATGCCTATTACTGGCTCGTCACAACCGATCAACTGGCTGAGGATCGGGCAGTCTACGGTACCCTGGACGCGCTTCCATCCACCAATCACGTTGAAACCGAGACCTTCATCACCGCCCCCATATCGCACTATCTGCTGGGCAGGCTCGACAACGCTCGTTTGGCGTTGGACACAACCTCGCTGCCGAAGTGTCCGCCGCCGGGAACAGCCGTCCGCCAGCTGGATGGGGGCGACGGCGATCCGACCCAACCATGTTCGGTTGAGCAGGCGATTACAGCGCATAACGAAAGCTTCCAGCAGCGACGGCTCTTTCAGGTGGATTTTGCCAAGCTGATCGCCGGCTTTACTGCGCGGCAGCCCGTGGGCGGGAACACCAAAGTCGAGAACTTTCAGGGAGTCTCCAATGCGCAAGCCACCGCGCCCGCATCGCAGGATCTCGACCTCGAAACAGGGAGCAGGATTCTGGCCGATCTCCGCGTTCCCGATGCTGCGTCAACTCCTTCCGGGCAAAATCGCTTCCCGTGGTCGGTCGGTCTGCAGTCGACGTTCACCTACAACCGCCAGGTTCTGGGCAACCTTCTGGGTAAGCCGATCAACGCTTCGTATTCGTTGAACAACTGGATTGAAGGCGCCTTCGCCGAGGTTCGGCTTTACGGCAAGGCCAAAGGCAGCCAGGTGCGGGGGGTGCGGTCGCTTCCGCGCACCTTGCTCGTGCTTACGCCGCATCAATACCAGGTCGAGGTTGACAATCCTTACCTGTTCTTCAGCTTCGCCGCGACCGCGCCCGCCTCGAACGGACGTACCGAGCTCACAGTTCCGCTTCCGCGCGTCACGGGATGGACCGACCAGGCAGGCATTCGGGAGGAGTTCGGGCAGACTTCGAAGAGTGCGTTGTTCTTCAATGGTAGCTACATTCAAACCGGCTTCGAGTTCAGCACGTTGAACAGCCAGCTTGAGTCGATCACGCTGCAGGACGGCCCCACTGGCACCCCGAAGACCTGCCCGGTGAGTGCGGCCACCACGCTGTCAAGCTGCTTCACGACCGCGAATTCCAACGGCCCCGCCTTGACCATCAATGGCACCACGATCCTGAGCAGCCCGCCATTGGTGAAATCTCTTCATACTCCCGGCTATTACTGGCAGATTCACTTGCAGAACCGCCTTCCCCAATTCCTGGGAAAATCGCCGGACAAGCAATTGAGCCTGGTCACCGACACGACCGGCGACTACTACTTCGGCCGTCCACCCTCTGCCGAACTTACCTCGCAAACCGAGTACGCCATTCCATTGAGCGTGTCGCTGGTGTTTCCTTCGCTTGGGAATCTGACGTTCGCGCCCAACTACTCGGCCTTCTTCTACAAACCGCAGAAGAGCAGCGAGAGCCTCATCGTGAATTCATGGTCGCTTACGGCGCGCTGGTACTTTGCCCGCGATGCCCGCGTGCCCATTCGCCGGCAAGCTCCGCTGAAAGGTCCGGAAACCTCGGATCAGACCAAGACCGGAGGGCATTAGAGCAGTTTCGGAATCGCGCGTGGCCTGATCCTCGGCGCGCCAGGCTCCGCTTCCCGGCCCGCAGCCGCTGACCGGACCCAAACCGAAAAGCGCCGCTGAAACATCGGCGTTACGGCTTGTTGTTGAATTGCTGTAAACCGAAAACGCAGAGATTGTTCCCGCCCGTCAGACTGGCTGCACGTGGTTATGCGGCCTGTCTCGCAGTAGGCCATTGCCCTTGGTCAGCCAGGCGATGCCGAAGGCGACCAGCGTCAGCGATTCGCACGTGAGCAGCGGGTCGATCGGCCGCAACCAGTGCGCGGCTTTCTCCAGGTTCAGGCTGACCATCAGCGTGTCGCACGCCAGGATCACGGTGCCGCACGTCGCATAGACGATGTTCCTGTGCCGCTTCCGCCGCGTAAGGCTCTTCCCCGGCCCGGTCTTGCGGAACAGTACCAGGCAGAAGAAAGCGAGTACGAGAAAAAGCTGCGCCGCGAAAACGGTGTGAACGGTATTCAACTCTAACTGCAGTGTCGTGTGCACAGGGTCCCGCGGATTCACCGAAGGGCATAGTGCCACGCCTAGTGCAAGAAATCCGGCCAGGTAGCCGGTGATCTCATCCATCCAATCGTATCCACGCGAGCACATCAGGAACGCCGCGATCGCACACAGTCCGCCCACTTGGCAATCCCTCATGGGCGTGTAGCGGTAGTCGCTGATCGATCGCTGCAGAAGCGGATGGGGTAGCGCATGGCTGGGTCCGAGGAGCGAGAGCAGAATGTTCCCACCGGCAAGAACGAAAGGCAGCAGCAACCCGATCATGCCAACCATCCTGCGCATTGCGTGGTGCGACAGCACCGCGGGATTCTTATACGTCACGTGATTCGGCATCGCGCTCGCCAAGGCGGGATTCCTCAGGACGAAGCAGAATATCGCATTTGCTTCCGTCGCGGCATCTGCAGAATCCTCGAAGACACCTCTCCGGTCTTTTTCATCGGCGCATTGCTGCCGCACTTTACGGTCTCTGCGCCGTCACCCCATATTGAGCATCTTTATCTGAGCGGCTCCTGCCCGTAGAGTTCGGCCGTGTGCCGCACCGTCACCGCGACCGCCATGGCCGCCATTCCCAGCGTGGCGATCGCCCCGCCCAGATCGAACAGCAGCAACTTGTGGCCAAAGATCGTCGCCAACGGGCTGCGTAGCGCTGCCAGGCTGCCCGCCGCCAGGAGAATCCGAATCTCGGTCGGACCAAAAACCCCCTGCGACAGTTCAAAGCACTTCAGCGTGTAGGCGGCTAGGTAGCTTTCGCTCGAAAGCACCAGAAACGCAATCAGCATGGCCATTGCCGTCGACCAGTGGAGCAGCCCGCTTGCGCCAAGCCCGCACATCAGCGCTACCGATCCCAGGACGTCCACGATATGGTCCACGTAAAACCCGTACCGCGGCCGTTCCTGCCGGCGCGCCCGCGCCAGCGTTCCATCCAGGCTGTCGCCCAGCCAGTTCAGCGCGAGGCACGCGATCGCCATCAGCAAAATTCGCCGGTCATAGCGCGAAAGCGCATAGCACACGCCCGCGCCAATCTGGGCCCCCAACCCCAGCACGGTGAGCTGGTCCGAGCTTACCCAGCGCGGAGCGCGCTCGGCCAGCCATCGCAATGCGCGCTTCTCCATCCGCGCCGTCAACGCCTGGTTCACGCGCTGCGCGTTTTCAAACCCCGTACCATGATTCGCTGCAGCAATCTGTGTGCTCATCCTGGTCTCCTCTGCCGGTCGTTTCTTCCCTCAACTTGGCCCCGCCGCTATTTCCTGAGCGCGCTTCGCGTCGCTCGCAGTGTGAATTCCAGCGATTCCTTTGGAACGCTCTCCACAAAAGGCCCAATCGCCCAACCCAGGCCGGTGGGAATGGATCGAGTCAGCGATACCGACTCGATCTGGATGTACAGCCCGCCGTCCCCTTCCTCGTAGCTCCAATACGTGTTCATCCTCCACAGGAACCCATGCTCTTCGCCCGCGCTCAGCGCGTGTTCCTGCGCCGTGCCGGCTTGGGAAATCTCCGTGATCTGAGAGCTGCGCGAAGCGCAGTAACGATGCTGTGCATCCAGCCTTCCAAACGTGACGTCGTAAGTTCCATCCATCACGAACGTCAAAATGTGGTGCTGCACGACGCGCATCGTCACCCGGTAGTGATCGCCCTGGTCAAGAAGTACCGTTGTCCGCACCACTTCGGGCGAATAGCTTTGCGGATAGGCCTCGAAATCCCGCAACACGCGCTCGAAATCCCCGGCTTTCGCTCCGGGGAAAAACGCGGTCCCCCGCCAGTCATGAATGAGTGCTCCCGGCAGCTCCAGGCCGGTCGCCGGGGTCAGTTGTTCCGTGATCACCTCGCCTTGCCGCAGTCGGGCGCGGTCCACCGGAGCGAGAAAACGGCTTTCCGACCCATCTTGTTTTGCGATGCGCGATTCCACGCGATTGATATAGCTTTCGAACCCGGTGACAGCAGCAGGCGATGGCTCTTCCGCGATCACCCTCCCAGCCATCGCGAGCCAAAGCACGGTACCGGCCGTCAGAAGCCATTTCGATTTCGCCAGTCGGCCGTTGGTCATGTGCTCACCTTACCTATTCGACGGTCCGTCGGCAATGCATGGCAGATCGCATTTGGGTGGATGATTCTCACCGCGCAATACCTTCTAGCCGTTGGGCTTCCGGCAACATCTCCATTCAGCTCCTCGGCCTCCGGCCCATTTCTTGATCGACTACACTTGTCGAAAGATATGGCGGATCTGAATTGCGACCCTCGGCCGGCACAGCGCTATCGCTTTGGAGTTTTTGAAGTGGACGCAGCCACGGGTGAGCTGCGCAGGCAGGGAATGCGCGTCAAGCTGAACGCACAGCCATTCCAGGTTCTTCTCCTGCTGCTTGACCGGTACTTGGACGGGCCCGGTCAGTTCGTAACCCGCGACGAAATCTCCCGCGAGCTGTGGCCTGAAGGCACCTTCGTCGACTACGAGCACGGCGTCAACTCCGCGGTCAACCGGATTCGCGAGGCCCTCGGCGACATAGCCGGCAATCCGCGGTTTATCGAGACTCTGGCTCGTCGCGGCTATCGCTTTCTCGCTCCGGTCGAGCGCTTCGACTCCGGTGACGCCTCCCAGCCCGCGCGCTGGGATTCAAAAGCTCCGGTGCCGCATGGGCAGGCCCCGACCGCGTCCCAGACCGAGCCGCCGCCGGGTGCGCGGATTCTCTCCAGGCCTGAAGACCTTCCCAAAATGTCCTTTCCGGTGGTGCAATCCCTCTTCGTTCTCTTTCAGCTTATGTACCTTGGTTTTTACATCGGTGCGCTCGCCAACCTCGCGGAAATCCAAGACCTGCTTTCGCCGCTCCCTGCCGCCGCACTCGTCTTCCGCGCTGTCTTCATTACCGCCGCCATCCTTATTCCTGCGCGCGCCTTCGTCCTTTGCGCCGCCCTCTTTCGCGCGCCGGGATTCCGCGCCAAATTCCTCACCCTCTGGCCCTTTCTGCTCTTGTTCGACCAACTGTGGTCGCTCGCTCCCTTCCTTCTTCTCCACCACATCAACTTCGGCCTCGCCTTGGCCTCGACTGCGCTTCTCGTCTATTCGCCGTTCGCGCAGCGCTCCATTGTCCTGATGGGCGCCGGCAGCGCGTCCGCCGGGCTTCGCTAGCCTTGCGGCTTTATACGCGCCTGCTCCCTCGGTCCCTGCCTTTGCTAAAAGTCCGTGTGAAACCGCACAGCGGAGACTGCGACTGGCCCGCGTACCTGGTTATATCCGGGATTGGTCACGTGTTGAAAATCGTAGGACATCGAGAAACCGCGCCAAAGGTGCGCGGTATAGAAGGCCTCGACGATCTTTTCCCGGCCGTAGGTCAGCCCGCCATCGCCGAGCATGATGCCCTGCCCGCCCAGCGCTAGATATTGTTGGTGCTCGGCCACGATCCCGTTGGCCACAAACGCCAATCCCGCGCGATCGCTCGAGCGCCGCCATGAGCTGCCTTTCACGAGCCCGCCGAGTTGCAATGTGCGGTCGTCTTCGGTGTAACAAAAAGCTTCGTTGCGCCCGTCGCTCCAGCCCAGGCGCCCAAAGATCCCAATATCGTTCGTGATCTCTTGCTCCATGTTCAGCCCGAATCCGTAGCGATGACGTCCCTCCCGGCGGGTTGCGGCGATGTCCGGGGTTGCTGCTTCGCCTTGGAAAAATTCGGCATTCGCTTGCCGGTAACTTCCCATCCTGGCGTGATTCAAATAGCCCAGGACCCTTACCACGCCCTCATGATGGACAATGTGTCTGCCGCGCGCTTCCAGTTCCAGGTTCTCCGCACGCGACCGCGCCAGGTCGGCGTCGAGGAATTGTGAAAACGGGACCTTCGGCATCATGGCTTCAGCAAAGCGCACGGAATGCGAGCGATCGTCGTACTCCGCCATCAAAGCGTCCGTGTAGCCTCGCGCATTTGAGGCCACATCCCAGGCGCCGTTGTCATCCACTGTCCAGTTCAGAAACTGCAGATTGCTGTCCGACCCATACGTGTTCACGTCGAAAAAGTCTGTAAGGTCCATCTTTCCCAGGCGCACTTCGATGCGCCGCGCCGGGAGTGATGTGGCCAGATCCAGCTCGTCGCGATCCGCCGGCGCTCGCTCGCTGGTCAGCGGAATGATCTCGCGCAACATCAGCTGCGCCAGGTACGGGGATGGCGCCCCTGCCACCAGTCGCACCACGTCCAGATTCACGTATCCCGCCAATCCGCTTTCATCCCCGACGCCGTTGCCTGTCGCATCCTCGATATCGGCAAACACTTCGGTCGATTGCGAAAGTTCGTAGCCGCTGTAAAGAGTTAACAGGTGGGTGGTTGCGCTCTGCGCCCAGTTCGTCAGGCTGTTTGGTCCGCTGTACTCCGCCTTGAAACCCTCGTAACCCTGCAGAATGACATTCGCTTGTCCGGAGATCCAGTACCGCCCTGTCAATGTGTGCGGAAAGATCGTGTCGACATCGTCGCTCGCGTCGTCCCCGCTTGAACTCTCATCTGCGGCCTGGGCTGCGCCCGCGCTGCCGGTCGGCCCGCCAGATTGCCCTGCTTTCATCTGCGCTGATCCGGCCGCCTGCGCGCCCGCTCGCGGACAACACAATCCGCACAGGACCAATCCGCATACAAACTGCACGGCAAGTTGATGGAGGAGGCGCCGCATCTCTACCTTTACGGGCGCTCGTTCGAAGCTTCCCGTCTCGATTTAGTAGATCATCGGTCGCCGCATCCGTCGCCATGAGGATCGATGAACCTCCGGCGATGGCATACTTTTTGCCAACTCCGCAGAGCCCGGCGCTTTGCTTCTATTTGTCTTTGTCTGGCGCGGCATCTGGCGCAGGATTCGGCTGTTGCCCGTCGTTGGTGACCTCCTGCCCGTTATAAAACACTTTGCTCGAGGTCCCGAACCGCTTGTAGTCGGTGAATTTGATCAGTTCGCGAATGTGTACGTCCTCCGCCATGTAGCCATAGCCGCCGGGAAAGTGCAGGATCCCCTCGCCCTTTGAGTACACGGGGAACCAGTAGTGCCCATCGATCTGCTGTCGCCAGGTGATAAACGGAGCATGCAGATCAGCGGAGTTCTTGCGCGTGTCGTCAGGCACCATGCGGCCGTCGGTCACCACGATCTGCAAATCGCCCGTGTCCACCCAGATGCGCCCGTCGAAATACCGCTTTCCCTTCTCGATCGTCTTGGGGCTTACGTCGAAAGCGTAGCACTCGACTTCATCTACCTGCTGCCGTCCCACGTATTTGATGTCATAAGCGGGAAGGTCCGCGGTGGTCAGCACAAACGAATAGCCGTGCTGCAGGTCCTGGAGATCGGTCGGCGACATCATGATTTGCTTCAGCGTATTCGGCGGCGCAAAGTCCACCCTCTCGGTGCGTCTGCCCGTCTGGTCGAAAATCACATCATCGACTTCGTACCACTCCCCGCTCACCTTGTTGTCGTCGTCAATCTCGTCGACGCTGGCAGTACGTCGATATGTGTAATGTCCGAGCGCATCCTGAAACTCCGTTTCCTTCGCCGCAAAATCCTTGATGATCTGCTCCGGCGGAACCGGAGGGTCAGACAGTTCCATGCGCCCGAAGCCTGAATCGAGCGGCATCGGCGTGAATGACGCCTTGTCCTGCGCCGTTGTCAGGGCACAGCCGGCGAACGCCATCGCCACAATCAGGTTTCGACTTGCCACTGCGATCCGCCTCCTCGCCGATTTCCGGCGCCTGCACATAAAGCCGGAAACCTGCACCTCAATACTCGCATCCCTCTGCAACTTTAGACGGATATACCCCGCCTTGGGGTCGCCTCGATACTAGCCAAGGAATGCCCTGTCACGGCGCGGCGGGCAACGTGCCGTCTCTTGGCCCGTGGGTCTTCAAGGCCCGTTCGGCCTGGATCCACAAGCTTCGGTGGATCTGCACTTTCCGCTGATAGGGAAGGAGATTCGCGGCTTCCATGCCCGACTATTATCACCTCCCGGCTCTTTTGCTGACGGCGCTTCTGCTCCCCGCCTTCGGCTATCTCTATCTCCGCTTCCGCGATGCCCGCTCCTTGCTCTGGTTCCTGGGTTTCCTCTTTTCCATCATTGCCATGGTCCTGCTTTACACCATGGACGGCTACCCGGGATCCGGATCCCCATTCTTGGTGGCTTCCGGCCAGACATTCATCCAGCTTAGCGCCGCCATGTTTCTGGGCTCGCTTTCGCCGTTGCGATTCCGCGTCGGGCGCTTTCAGATTCTGTTTGTCGTCCCATATGCCGCATTTGTTGTCCTCTATTCCGTCCTCCTTTACGGAGTGCTCGGTGGAGTTCAGCCTCGCGGTCCGGCCTTCCTCATTTTTCCCGCCCTCATCGGCATGAGCTTCGGCGTCGGGGTCGTCTGGGGAATGACCAGGGGCACTGTGCCCATCTGGCTGGGAGTTTCCTTCAGTGCTGTCCTGGGCACCTTTGCCATTTGGGTCTGCTGCCTCGAGGGAGCGGCGGCCGGGCTCACCTTTGTTGAGTGTGTCAACCTGCAGATGGCGGCGGTGTTGCTGGTTTTCGTCTCACGCCGCTTTTCTCCGGGAGTCTTCCTCAGCGTCCTTGGATTCATAGCTTGGTCCCTTGCCTGTGTGCACGTCCTCCCTCTGGTCGGCGATCATGCGCCGCTCCCCCTCACGCTTACCCGCGTCATCGTCATGGGCAAGGTAGTGGCAGCTGTGGGCATGATCATGTTCGCTCTCGAGGATGAGCTGAAGAGCAACAAGGTCGCTCAGGACCGCGAACGCAGTGCTCGTCGCCAGCTTGAGGCCTACGCCAACCTGATGCTCACTCGCCGCAGGGTCGAGGACTTCGATCGCCAGGCCGCCGATGTCTGTGAAACGGTTGTGAACAACAGCCGGTTCGCGCAGGCCGCGCTGCTGCTTGAAAACGGCGGGCGCTACACGCTCGCCGGTTCCGCGGGCATGGAAGTTGCCATTGCCCGGCCACTCGGTCAGCTGGCCAACCGGATTCCTGTTGAGGGCTTCTTGGCGCCGGGCTCGGCGCCGATCGCTGTTGCGCACAGCAAGACCGTGCGTCTCGATCTCACGCCCTGGCTCATCCCGGGTGACGACCTCGAGCGTCTTCGCCTCACCTCCGTCCTGGCCGTTCCCATGATCGGCCGTTCCGGTGTCGATGGAGCCTTGTTGCTCAGGGCAATGCGCCCTGAGGAAGGGCTTGGCTTTGACCTCTCCGCCGATACCCCTCGCCTCAACGACCTTCTCCCTATCGAAATGCTCGTTGCCCGTCTCCAGGCCACACGCAGCCAGACCATGATGTTTGAGAAACTCATCGACTCTGAGCGGTTCGCCGGCCTCGGTCAGTTGGCCGGAAACGTCACTCAGCAGTTGAACAGCCCGCTCACGGTCATCCTCGGCTATGCCTCTTTGCTCCAGGAATCGGCCTCGCTCGATGCGCACGATCGCAAGGCCGTCGAGTCCATCGTCAACGAGGCCAGAAGCATCCGCTCCACGCTGCAAAGCTTGTCTCGTGTCTCCCACGTGCGCTCTGACCAGCCTGCAGCCATCTCTGTTACTGAACTGCTGTCCGATATGGAGCAGCTCTATCGCCCCGAATTCCTGCATCGGTCCATCGAATTCCAGGTCAACGTGGCGCCGGGAATGCCGCGCATTCTCTGCGGCGCACAGCAGTTGCGCCAGGCGCTGCTTCATTGCCTGCAATACGCCATCGGCGCCGTGGACCGCGAAACCCCGGCTTCGGTGCCGAAGGAGTCCAGATCCATCCGACTTGAAGCCGCCCGCGAGGGTAGCCTTGTGCACATCTCCGTTTCCCACTCCGGCCCGGGCTTTCTCAATCCCGAACGCGCCTTCGATCCCTTCGTCCCCGCGCGTGCCGGCGGGGACACAGCCGGAATGGGGCTCAGCCTTTGCGCTACCATCCTGCGCGACCAGAACGGCCGCGCCTCAGCCGTAAATCTTCAGCCCCGCGGTGCGGCCATCATTCTTGAGTTGCAGGCGGCCTGATGGGCCTCTCGCCAAACTCTGCCCCATCCGCTCGCAACGTCCGCAGCCCGTCGCCCGAAGCCGCCTCCGCGGCGTCGAAGTCGATAATTGATCGTCCCAGCACCACGATTGGATCGCATAAGCAACGACTCATGCGGCTTCGATTGGAGCAATCCCCATTCCGGGAGACCAGGCGATGACTTGCCACCTGCCAGCGCGGATTCTATTTCTGGCATTCGTGGCTGGCAGCACGGCCGTGGCTTTTGCCGCTCACTCCAAGGCACGCTCCGTCGAGCAACTTGATGCCTCCTTCCAGATTGGGCCCTCTGGCGCGATCGAGGCCAGCCTTGATCCGCCCATCCAGGGCGTACTGCGCATCGTTGTGCGGGCCAGGGCATCGTCCTCGGGTCGGCCTCAGCAAGGCGCCGACAATGGCGCTCGCCCGTCCCAGGACCAGCGCCAGCCGCTTACCCTCGAAGTCACTCAATGGGATCGGCCCGTCCCCTTCCGGCTTGTGAACGCAAGCGCCCGTCATTCTTTGTTCGCAGGCCGACCCTCCCTCCTCGTCGCCGATATTGACGTCAACGACCTTACTCCGGGCGTGCCGGTTCGGGTCCGCATTCACTCCGATATCCCGGATTCGCCCGGCCTTGACGCCCACGCCTACGCCATCGTCTATTGATTCCGCTTTACCTGTCCCCTCTCCCTTGCGCCCGTAAAATAGAATCGGATGGCTTTCACTGAACAATACGATGTCGCTGTGGTCGGCGCCGGTCACGCCGGGTGCGAGGCCGCTATGGCCGCAGCCCGCATGGGTCTCAAGACTGCGCTCATCACCATGAACCTCGACCTCATCGCGCAGATGAGCTGCAATCCCGCCATCGGCGGCGTCGCCAAGGGCCATCTCGTGCGCGAAGTCGACGCACTCGGCGGCATCATGGGCGAAGTTGCCGACGCGGTTGGCATCCAGTTCCGCCTCCTCAACGCCTCGCGCGGTCCCGCCGTCTGGAGCCCTCGCGCCCAGTGCGACAAGCAGCTCTACCGCGTCAAGATGCGCGAGGTCCTCGAGTCCCAGCCCGGCCTTCACATCCGCCAGGCAGAAGTCGTGGATCTGGTGATGGAGGATTCACACGGAACTGAAGCCGAAGGCGTCCGCCCGCGCGGCAAGTGCCTCGGCCTCAAGCTCCGCGACGGCCGCCATCTCCTCGCCGGCGCCACCATCATTACCACCGGAACCTTCTTGAACGGCCTCATCCACTGCGGAGAAGAGCGTTATCCCGCCGGACGTAGCGGCGAGCCCGCCAGCGTCCTGCTCGGCGAGGCACTTCGTAATCTCGGCCTTCGAACTTGCCGCCTCAAAACCGGAACTCCGCCGCGCCTCGATGGCCGCACCATCGACTGGTCCGTGTTCGAAGAGCAGCCCGGCGACGCCAACCCAACGCCATTCAGCTTCCGCACAAAGAAGATCGTGCAGCCGCAGGTCTCGTGCCACATCGCGTTCACCACGCCCGAGACGCTCCGCCTCATTCGCGAGAACGTCCATCGGTCGGCCATGTACTCCGGCCGCATCCAGGGCATCGGCCCCCGCTATTGCCCGTCCATCGAAGATAAGATCGTCAAGTTTCCTGACAAGACACAGCACCAGTTCTTTCTCGAGCCAGAGGGTCTCAACACCCACGAGGTCTACATCAACGGCATGTCCACTTCGCTGCCCATGGAAGTGCAGTGGCAGATGGTTCACTCCATCCC
>JASHSG010000318.1 GCA_030040935.1 Acidobacteriaceae bacterium
ATTCCGGCTTTCTGGCCGAGCTCGGCGCCATTTATCGGCAGGCCAGTCAATACGACGTCGCACAGGAAATGCTCGAGCGCGCTGAAAGACTCGAAATTGCCGCCGGCCATCAACCCTCCGTCGCCCTCCAGTTGCAACTCGCTGCCATCCATCTTCTGCGCAACAACACCGATCAGGCTCTTGCAATCTACCAGCAAATCCTGGCCGCACATCCTGACAACGCTGCCGCCTGGAAGGGTCTCATTTCCACGCTCGCTGCCGCCAATCGCAACTCGCAGGCGCTTCAGGAACTCGCGCAGATTCCCGCGCCCATCCACGCTCAGCTCGAATCCGACATCGACTTCATCCAGACCGAGGCCGGCCTTTACGCCTCGAGCGGCGACAGCGCCGCCGCCATCGCCTGCATCGACCGCGTGCTCGCCTACTACTACAAACTCAAGCAGCCTCCGCCGCCCGCGATCGATATTCAGAATGCCTGGCTGCTCTACAACGTCGGCAACGACCGTGCTCTCTATGCTTCGCTCATGCGCATCGGCGGCCGCGCCGACCTTACCCTCGCCCAGCGCCAGACCGTTCAGAACATCTGGGCCCAGTGGAGTGTGCGCCGCGCCGCCGCAGCCATTGACAACGGCAACGCGCGCCGCGCCGTCGACATCCTTGACGCCGCATCGCAAGCCTTCCCCAACAATCTCACCGTCACCAAGGCTGTCGCCGGCGGCTACGCGCGCGTCGGCCGCGCTAAAGAAGCCCTCGCCATTTACAAAACCATCCCCATGCAGGACGCTTCCGCCGGCGACTTCGAAGGCGCTGTTGGCGCGGCTCTGGCCGCCAACGACAAAAATCAGGCCGAGATCTGGCTCCGTCAGGCTCTTGAGCGTTTCCCGCGCGATCCCGCCATCCTCTCGCTCGCCGCCCGCTATGAGCAGGCGCGCGGGGACAACGAGCGCGCAGCCGACTACTATCGCGCCTCCATCGCCGCCATGCCTGCCGTTTCGCCTGTCGATCGGCTCGCACACGTGCTCGTCTATCCCGACACTGATCTCCAGCCGCATCGTGCCGTCACTGCCGCCGACCTCGAGCGCCTCCTCGATCCCGACAACGAGCCCTTCGACAAAACCACCCGGCTCCCGCCGCTTCCCCCCTATGGTCCCGATCCCTATGAGGGCGCCGCGCCTGTCGTCGTTCCGCAGGCTCAGCCCGCATCCGAAGCTCCATCACACGAGAACTTGCCGTCCGACTCCCACGACCTCCCGCCTCCGCCCGCGCCGCAATCGCTTTTCACTCCCGCGTCGCCCCGCGCCGCTCCTGGCCTCGCCCTCGCATCCTTCACCCTCGCGCGTCCTCGCCTCAGTTCATGGCGCGCTTCGATCCGCGGCGATTATTCACCCCGCGCAGCCCTCCAATCCGCCGATCCCGCCGTCCCGCCCGATCTCACTCTCAACCCTCCTCACTCGCTCGCCTCCGACGCGTGGAAGGGCCTTGTCTTCTCGCTCATGGCCGACAACCGCAACGCTGAAGCCCTCGGCGAGCTCAATAAAATTCCCGCCGAGCCGCGCGCGCTCCTCGAATCCGATATTGAGTGGGTGCAGGCCGTCGCCAGCCTCTATGTCGCCGTCGGCGACACGCCCCACGCCAACGCTTACGTCCATCGCGTCGAGGATTTCTATCTCCTCCATCGCGCCGTCCTTCCCGCCGCGCTCGAAATCCAGCACGCCTGGCTGCTCTATAACCTCCAGAGCGACGCCGCGCTCTATCCCGTCCTCACCGCGCTCGAAGCCCGCACCGACCTCACCTCCGGCGAGCGTCAGCAACTCCAGGCTCTTTGGGCCAACTGGGCCGTCCGCCGTGCCAATCAGGACCTCGCCGTCGGCCAATCTCTCCGCGCCGTTCAGATTCTTGATGCCGCCGCGCAGTCCTACCCCGGCAATCTCGATATTCGCTTCGCTCTGGCCGGAGCCTGCGCCCGCATCGGCCGCGCTGCCGACGCCCTCGCTCTCTACAAATCTCTCCCCATGAATCAAGCCGTCTCAGGCGATTTCGAGGGAGCCATCTGGTCCGCAATCTCGGCCAAAGACATGGCCCAGGCAGAAATCTGGCTGCGTGCCGCGCTCGACCGCTTTCCCTCCGACCCCAACGTCCTCTCCCTCGCCGCCCGCTTTGAAGAGGCCCGTGGCAACAAGCAGCGCGCTGCCCAATTCTGGCGCGCCGCCATCGCCGCCGCTCCGCCGGGATCTTCGGCAAAAAACTTTGGCAATGTCTCCGGCATCTCTCCTGGCGGGTCGCGCGTCGATCCCGGCGACATCAAGCGTCTTCTCGATCCAGGCCTCGATCCGCGCCTCAACGCTACGCCAACTCCCGATCAGCTTGCTCCATTACCGTCCTACAAATCGCTGTCCTCGCCGCAGGCCGCGCTTGCTCCGCCGCCCGCTCCCGCCGTCACAGCGACTGAACCTTCCAGCAATCCGCTTCCCCTCCCATTCGCGGCAATGAGTCCATTGTCCGACCAGGCGGAAGGGCAGGGAACTGCGTCTCCAACTCCGCCCGTTTTTGTTTCGCCGCGCGATAGCGGCAGCGCAATTCCATCTGACACGCGGCCCGCCCCGCTTACCGGCAGCGTTCATCTGCCTCCCTCTGAAGAAAACGTCGAATCCACTCCTCCGGATGATTCCGAGCCCGCAAGCGTCCGCGCCGCTCGGGCGCAGCCCGGCTCCGCCGAGCAATCCGGCACTCGGCCCGTCGCCCCGCTCATCCACGCCATTCCAAATGCCACTGCCTCGAGTCCCGAAGCAACACCTTCTCCCGGCGCGCCACCCACTCCCTCGAACAACTCGACTTCTCCCTCCGATCGCGGCGTCTATAACGCCGCGCAGAACACACCCTCTGCGCAGGACGCAGCTTCCGGCGCATTTTCCGCTCCGCAATCGCAATCAGGGCCAACTTCGCCTGCCGCCTCGTCAGCTTGCCAGACCGTCGCTCCCTCATGCCCGCCCGTCAAGCCTGCGCCAACCGTCGCGCACCCCAGCCACAAGCGCCGCCGCAAACCCCCGCAACCCAACGAGCAGCAGCCCACCGAAACTCTCGGCAACGCGCCCATCGGTGCCGCGCCCGCGTCCGCGCCACCTGCGGCAGCGCCCGTCGAATCTCAATCGCAGCCTGCGCCGCCATCGCAACCTGAAGCCACCTCCGGCCCGGCCCTCTCCGACCAGGAGCTTGAACAGCAAAATCTCCCTCCCCTCCGCGGTCCATGGATTCGCATTCAGCGCGAGCCCGCTCCGCCCAGTCCGCGCGATCTCGCCGAGCAGCAGCTCCAGGCGATCGAAAGCGGTTACTCGGGCTGGCTCGGCGGCACTTCGCTCCTCAATTACCGCAATGGCGCCCCCGGCTACTCTCAGCTTGCCGCCATCGAGTCGCCCTTCGAGGCATCCGCCCCGCTCGGCGTTCACGCTCGCATCACCGCCATCGCGCGTCCCGTCTTTCTTGACTCCGGCCAGGCCGACGGCACCGCTACCATCTCCGTCACCGAATCCCAATCCGGCGCAACCTGCCTCATCGCGATTCCCGAACCCATCGGCACTTATGCTGCCGGCCAGAACTTCACCCCCTGCACCTCTCCTTCCATCAGCTCGTTTGTTCCGCCCGCGCAGCAGAACTCCTTCGGCCTCGGTGGCGAGTTGCAGCTCACCTTCCCCCACCTCACTATCGCCGGCGGCTCCACGCCATTTGATTTTCTGGTTTCCACCTTCACCGCGCGCTTGCAATGGAACCCCGCCGGCGGTCCACTCAGTGTCAGCTTCGTGCGCGACGCAGAAAAAGACTCGCAGCTCTCCTACGCCGGCCTCCGCGATCCCGCCGGCAACACGCTCTCTACGCTGGGCCAAATCTGGGGCGGAGTCGTCGCCAACCAGGGAACGGTTCAGTTCGCTCACAGCGACGCCGAGTCCGGCTTCTATTTCTCCGCCTCCGGCCAGTACCTCACCGGATATAACACGCGTTCGAATTCCCGCGTCGATGGCGCTGGCGGCGCTGACTGGCGTGTCGTCGCCTCGCCCGAGTTCGGCAACCTCACTGTTGGCGCCAACTTTTTCGCCATGCACTACGCCAATAATCAAAACGCCTTCACGCACGGCATGGGCGGCTACTTCAGCCCTCAGGCCTATTTCCTCGCCAATGTTCCCCTCACTTGGCAGGGCCACTACGGCTCACGCTGGCACTACAACATCAACGGCGCCCTCGGCGTGCAGGCTTTTGAGGAGGACTCCACTCCGCTCTGGCCTCTCGCTGGTGATAAGCCTCTTGAAACCAGCCAGAACAATCCCATGCTCCCCAACGTCACCAGCGTCGGCCCGAATTATGACTTCCACTCCCAGGTCGCCTATCAAATACATACGCACTGGTTCGCCGGCGCCTACCTCGCCGCCAACAACATGCGGAACTACTCTTTTGCCTCGGTCGGATTCTTCGTCCGATATACCTTCCGCGAGCAGCCCTCCGCCGTCGCTGCTCCCACCGGCCTCTTTCCCGCCGACGGTCCCCGCCCCTTCACCGTTCCTTGAGCCACACCTCGATTGGCACGGCTTCAAAACCGTGTCCTCCCTAGTGGAGCCCGTCTCGAGTCCTGCGAAAACGGAAAAAGCGGGGCCAACAGGCAAGCAATTCGCGATACGGCGCGCGATAGAAACTACCGGGACCCCGTTAGGGAACCCATCCCATACCTGTCAACTCCAGAACCTCTCCGCCCGACCCCTGACTCTCTGAAAACACTTGCTAAACTCCCGTCCCAAGGTTTGCCGGTTATTTCACCCATTTTGCTAACCTCATTTTCTGAATCGCTGGCTCGGTGAGCGCCGCTGGATCCCGTGGACTTCTGCGTATCAACTTCGATCATTAAGGCAAATTACAGACTTTGGTTCCTTGCAACGATAGATTTACGGAAACTACCCCAAGTCTAACCTCTTTAATGAGAGGACTTTGCCCCAAGAATCTCATCAAAGGGAGCAGGATCCGGACAGCCGACGAGGGGTCGCCGTTTTCGCCAGTCTGCCGCGGAACGAAACGGAATGCTTACTCATTAGAACTTATATTTATGAAGTTTTG
>JASHSG010000319.1 GCA_030040935.1 Acidobacteriaceae bacterium
GTGACGTCGGGCGCGTAACGGATTCCCCCCTTGCACGGCCCGCGCGCCATGGAATGCTGCACGCGAAAGCCGGTAAACATATCGATCATGCCGTTGTCCAGAGTGACGGGAAAGTGAACGATGACCTCGCGCGACGGCGAGCGCAGCACCTTCCACAATCCCTCATCCAGATTCAGCTTTCGTGCGGCAAAATCGAAGCGCGCGCTTTGCGCCGCCCACGGATTGATCTCCTGGTCCAAGGTAACGCTGGTATTTCCGGTTGCCATATCTGGTCTCCCTATTCCGCCGCTCTGCATATTCGGAATCAAGTTCCGTTTTCCAAGAATACAGTCGAGGCGACGATCTTCCTCTTGTTTTTCGGGTCCAACGAGTCGAGCCCGGGCAACTCTTTGCTCCTTTTTGGCTGCCAAGCTCGCCTCGCCTGCAGTCAACGGCCGGCCCAAACCTCAGTGAGTCTAGGCCACCCCAGGTTTCTCGTCAAGCGGCTGGGACACAGGATCTCGCGGTTGCTCCGGACAGGATATTTCCGCTGCCTGCCCAGGCCAGGAACCGGCAGGCAATCAGCGTTCACCGCGCACCAGCGGTTACACTTAGGCTGTGAAAGCCACCTCGTGCTCCGCACAGCCCAGCCGCAAGGATTTCCTGGATCTCGCCCGGACGCATACCCTTGTGCCCGTGTGCCGCACCCTGATGGCCGACCTCGAGACGCCGGTTTCGGCCTTTTTGCGCGCGGCGTGGATGGAGCGCGAGTGTTTCTTGCTGGAGTCAGTTGAAGGCGGCGAGCAGGTGGGCCGTTACACCTTCATCGGCCTCACGCCGTTCAAGCGCATTGTTGCGCGCGGACGCCAGATCGCAGTCACTGAAGGCCGCAGGACCACTTATATTGACGGTGACATTTTCGCAATTCTGCGCGACGCGCTTGGCGGCCACAAGCCTGCACGGATTCCCGGGCTGCCTCCCTTCACTGCCGGCGCCGTCGGCTACTTCGCCTACGACGCCGTGCGCCTGATCGAGCGCCTGCCCTCGTTGACAAAGGACGAGCTGCGCGTCCCAGACGCCAGCCTGCTCTTTTTTGACGAAGTTCTTGCCTTCGACCATGTGCGCAAGGAGATCATGCTCGTGGTCACGGCGGACGTGTCAAAGGGAACGGCAGCAGCGGCTTACGATCGGGCCCTCAAGCGTCTTGATCGAATGGAAAAGCGGCTGGCGCGGCCGCTGCCTGACCTGGACCGAAGGCGGCGCCGGAAAAAGGCCCGCCCCACGCAGACGCTCGAAGTAAAGCCGCGCATCACGAAGAAGGATTACATGGCGGCCGTCGAACGCACCAAGGAATACATCCGCGCCGGCGACGCCTTTCAAGTGGTTGTCTCGCAGCGGTTCGATTTCGATCCGGGAGTAGACAGCTTTCAAGTTTATCGCGCGCTGCGCACCATCAATCCGAGCCCTTATATGTTTTTCCTGCGATTTGCGCTGGAGGGACCACTGGGCGCGGCCAGGAAACCGGGGAAGATCTCTCGCAAAGGCTCGAGAGGATCCGAGACTCCGAACGTTGAGTTGGCGGGATCGTCGCCAGAGTTGCTGGTGCGCGTGAACCAGGGCAAGGTGGAATACCGGCCAATCGCGGGGTCCCGCCCCCGTGGCGTAACGGAAGCCGAGGACGAGGCGCTGGCCAAGGAGATGCTGCGCGACCAAAAGGAGCGCGCCGAGCACGTGATGCTTGTCGACCTGGGCCGCAACGACGTGGGCCGAGTGAGCCGCTTCGGCAGCGTGAAGGTCGACAAGCTGATGTTCGTCGAGCGCTACAGCCACATCATGCACATCGTGAGCGCGATTGAGGGCAAACTGCGGCCCGATCTGACGGCCGTCGATGCTCTGCGCGCCTGCTTCCCTGCTGGAACGCTGTCCGGCGCGCCCAAGGTACGCGCGATGGAGATCATCGAGGAACTCGAGCCGGCGCGGCGCGGGACGTATGGAGGTGCGGTCCTCTATGCCGATTTCAGCGGAAACCTCGACTCCTGCATTGCCATTCGCTCAATGCTGCGCGTTGGCGGCAAAGGTTCAGTGCAGGCCGGCGCGGGTATCGTCGCCGACTCGGTGCCCGAGCTCGAGTATCGCGAATCGTTGAACAAGGCGCAAGCCGTGCTGCGAGCCGTCGAGAGCGCCAGAGGGATGTAAAAAGCAAGGACCAAGCGGAGCGAGGGACCACGGAGCGGTTCCCTGGGGTCGATCGTTGATAAGAACTCACTGATCGCCTTGGTCTCTTTTCGCGTTCGGGTCCAAACGGCGATGAGTTATGCGAGCGGCCAGCATTGCGCGTCCATGGGGAAGGACATTTAAAGCAGGAGGACGTAATGAGAGAAGCCTGTAGTTGGGCGCGCTTTAGCCTGACGCTCCGGGGAGTGCTTGCCTTCTAGTTCTGGCTGGGCGCGGGCGGCGCAGTTAAGGCATCTGGTTACGAAACGGAGGCGGGCAAGGTCGAGTTGCAGCTCATCGGAGTCAATTGGACCAGTTTGCCGCTTGCCCACCAGCCGGAAACGCAAACCGTCTACGTCCATTAAGACGCGATGCAGGGGAGCGCAAACGCCGAGTACACTTACAAATTAAAAATGACGCGCCCTGGCGAGGTGATCCATCGCATCCCTGCCCCGCGCCAGAGTTGAATCCGTAGCAAGCTACTCAGCGCCAAACATGCGTTTGAAGAACCGCCCGATTTTGCGGAAGAATCCGGGCTTGCGTTGCGGGCCAGACGCCTGCGCGGCCGGAGTGGCGGGCACCGTGACAGGCGGCGACGCGGGAGGCTGTGGGATTGCGACAGATTGCGGTGCGGGCTCGCTGCTCTTATAGACGAGAGTTGTCTGAGCCGGGCCTGTTCCCGCGGTCGTGTTCGAGGCAGCAGCGGGCGGCGACTTGGGCGCCAGCCCCTCGCTCTGCGCAAGCGGGAACTCGTTGGCCTGGGAGCCGGAAGGTGCGGGACAGCCGCAAGGCTCACTCTCCTGGTCGACCACCTGCCCGAGGCTGCCGTGCTGAAACATCACGCGCTGCCCAGGCTGCACGCGATAGAGGCCGCCCTCGAAGACGCTGGTTACAACGACATATGGAGCGTTGGAGCCGCCGTTATCCACGCAGGTGTCGCCATCGTCCCCCATTCGGACACTTACATCCGCCGCATTCGGTCCGCCAATCATGATGCGGAAATAGGGTGTAAGGAGCGTATCGGCATTCTGCGCGCGCGCGTTGCTGGCCGCAAAGCTCAGCTCCACCGCGCCCCGATCGAGCGCGATGAGCAGTCCGGGCACATCACCCGCCGAAGCGCTCGCATCGGAGGCGAGCTTCACAGTGCTCGACGCGCAAACGTGCATTGTCCCGCGATACGGCAGCGTCACCTGGGCCGTTCGATCGCCCGCTGTAATTGCTCCGCTGCCCGTGATGTATGCACGGCCGTTCCACGCCTGCAGTGGACCCACAACCGTAAGCGCCGCACCCGGAATCGAGCTGTCAATCGGAACGATCGCGACCGGTGGGGTGGCAAAGGTGGGAGGTGGGGCGGGCGTTTGTGGCGGCTGAGCCGGAGAGAGTGGCGGCGTTTTCGGCGTCCCACTTGAACCGGCGGGCGCCGCTGCTGTCGAAGCCGGTGCATTGGCGCTTTGAGCATTTGTCGTCACCGCGGCGGGAATTGCCGCAGTGATGGCCATGACCAGAAACAATCCTGGCGCGCCCAGCCTCCGCACGCGGCAAACTACCCGATTGGACACGGCGGGCATCGGCTAGATATCCAGAAAGTTGCGGATCATCTGGTGTCCGCCCTCGGTGAGCACGCTTTCGGGGTGGAACTGCACGCCCTCAACCGGCAAGGTGCGATGGCGAAGGGCCATGATGACCGTTTCGCTTTTTGCGCCCGATCCGTTGCCTTCGTGTGAGTGCGCCGTTACGGCCAGTTCGGCCGGCAGCGTTTGCTGCTCCACAATCAGCGAGTGGTAGCGCGTGCAGGTGAGCGGGGTAGGCAGGCCCGCGAAGATTCCCTTCCCGTCATGCTCGACGGCGCTTGTTTTTCCGTGCATCAGCGTCTCGGCCCGGACGACCCGGCCGCCAAACGCCTCGCCAATGGCCTGGTGGCCCAGGCAGACGCCGAGAATCGGCACCTTCCCGGCCATGTGCCGGATAAGCGGCACCAGAATCCCGGCCTCACGCGGCGTGCACGGGCCCGGCGAAAGCAGGATGCGGTCGGGCCTCATTCGCTCGACCTCTTGCGGCGTCACCTCGTCGTTGCGCCGAACGACGACATCCGCACCCAGCTCACCCAGGTATTGCACCAGGTTGTAGGTAAAAGAATCGTAATTGTCGAGGACGAAGACCATCGTGAATTCCAGTGTAGCGCG
>JASHSG010000320.1 GCA_030040935.1 Acidobacteriaceae bacterium
GCCGCCAGCAGCACCAGCGGATACATGGGCAGCAGGTAGCGCGTCAGCAGCGCGCCGCCTAACACGCTAAAGAGCACGGCGTTGACCAAAACCAGAAAAACAATCCGCAGCTGAACCGCCGGCGCAAGCGCGGCCCGGTCGTGACCATCCGCATCGGGCCGTGGGCTGAGCAGCAGCGCCGCAAACGCCATCAGCACCGGCACAAAAAGATTCATGTGCGCGGTCAGTTGCAGAATCCGATGGCCAAATGCAGCCAGAATGCGCAACGGCGTCAGCGTCGCCTCCACGTTGTAGCGCAGATATTGGGGATTGCCGAACAGAAATCCAGTCTTCGCGTAGTGATACCAATACCACCCGGCCAGTGGCAAAACGCAGCTCGACAACCACGCCGCTTCCCGCCACAGTTTTCCGCGCGCCGTCTCGCCAAGCCGAAAACTCTCCGCAATGTTCAGCCCGGCAAGCGTCAGCGGAATAACGATCGAAGTTTCCTTGGACAGCGCTGCGGCCGCGAACCACAGGGCGGCAGCCCACGGCACACGGCCGCGACTGGGTAGCGCGTACACCAACCCCCACAATGAACATGAAGCGGCAAAGATGTCCGCCTGCGCCAATGAGCTCTGCGCGAACCAGATCGGATAAAGCCCTGTAAGCAGGACGGTCCAGAATGCGACCGAGCCTACGCCGACCACCCGCATCGCCAGCCGCCATACGGCCAAAAGCCCCAGCGAGGATACCATCAGTACGGCTTCACGCGTCACTTCGGGATAGTAGCCGCAGGTCTTCCACCAGAGCGCCAAGTAAATGCTGGGAATCGGTGGATGAGCGTTGGTCAGCGTTGTCGTTGGGATGAGCGAACCAGTGCGAAAAAAATCCCACGCCGCCGGAATGTAATATCCCGCTTCATCCCAGTAGTAAGGAACGCGGAGCAGCGTAAAGTGGCTGGCGTAGAGCGCCATAAAAATAACAGGGAAAATCATCCAAGCGGGCAGTGGCGCATCCAGACGCGGATTCAGAATTCCCTTCAAGCGCACGAACTCGCTCCCGGACCGTCTTCTTTCTTGCCGTGTTTACCCGCCATCCAACCGGTTCCGGCGCGTTGATCCTCGCTCAATGTTTCACCTCTCGAGACTTCGACACCGGACTTCATCCTAAGGTTCCGCAGCACGCGTTCAGACCGCAACCGGGACCGACCACCGATCGCCGCTCCTTCTTCCCTTGGTCCCTGCTTCAATTCACTGGCCCCCGCGGAAAGTTCTGCGTCTGCGGCTCCAGGTTGAGCGTACCGAAGGCCTGTTCATATTGCGCGATGTTCTGGCCCAGCACGTTAAACAAGGCTTTGGCCTGTTGCGGGCTCAGAAAAATAGCCTGGTGGTTGCGGATGGTCACCTGTTCGGGGCTTTCGCTGGAAGCAAGGCCGAAGACCAGTTGGAAATCCCACACGCTCACGCGCACCTGCACGCTGTTGGCGTAGGACTCGCGATAATCCGCCGTTTGGGCAAGATTCAGTTGGGGCTGCTGCGGAGTTGGACTCATGATGCAACCAGCTTACAGCTTCCAGCCCTCGGCGATCAGCGATCAGCCCTCAGCCGTGGGCGTGATCGATGCGCGAGAGCGCCGGTCACGCAAGGCTGAGCTCAAAGCTGACAGCTGAGAATTCGCTCCAGGGTCCGCCTTCAGCAGGCAGCCCGTGCATACTGGGCCGGTGTCTCACGCTGCCAGGTTGGCGGTATCTCTTCACGGCTCCTTTAGGATAAGGGCGAAAGCGCCGCGATGGTTTCGCTAGCGTCCGGCACATCTAAGGAGCTTTATGAAGAGCCATACCGAATACCTGATTTTTGAGACGCGCAAACGCCGCGAGATGGTCCACATCACGGGTCAAGTTGAGGAGATCGTTGAGCGCAGCCGCGTCAAAGACGGATTGTGCTTTGTCTCGCCTATGCACATTACGGCGTCTGTTTACGTCAATGACCACGAGAGCGGCCTCATTGAGGACATCGGCAAGTGGCTTGAAGAGCTTGCGCCCGCCAAGCCCGACTACAAGCACCACCGCACCGGTGAAGACAATGGCGACGCGCATCTCAAATCGCTGCTGCTCCACCACGAAACCACGCTGCCCGTCACCAATGGACGGCTCGATCTGGGCACTTGGCAGCGCGTTTTCTACGCCGAATTCGACGGCCAGCGTCCGAAGCGCGTCATCGTTAAAGTTCTTGGAGTGGAGTGAGCGCTAGCCGATATCCCGCGCTCTTGCCGACAGGTCAACTCGCTGAGCCACCGACTTGCTATTCCCCGTCCGTCACCTTCCGCCACGGTCCCGACGGATTGCCGCTCGCCGGCGCCGCGAAGCTGATCTTCGTTCGAGGCATCACGACCAGGTCCACGCGGCGATTCTGCGCGCGACCCTCAGGCGTGTCATTGCTCGCCACGGGATGAAACTCGGCATACCCGGCGGCCGAAAGCCGGTCGGCTGGAATGGTGTTCATATCCAGAAAGAGCCGCGCAATGTGGGTGGCGCGGGACGCAGAAAGCTCCCAGTTCGATTCGAATTGCGCGGTGTGGATGGGCACATTGTCGGTATGCCCCTCGATGCGCAGGTCGTAGGGCGTCGTCCCCAGCTCGTCAGCAATCCGGCGCAGTGTCGGCAGCGCCTCCGGCTTGGGCTCAGCGGAGCCGGATTCGAAGAATCCCGCCTCGCGCAGGCTGATCACCAGACCGTCGGGGCCCATCTCGAGAGAAACGGTGTGCTTCGCAACCTCCGCTGACAGCGTCGCCGTCAGATCGCGCCGAATGCGATTCAAGTCCGCCTTCACCCGCTCCGGCGAAACTTCGTCGATCACCGCGTTCGCCGTGTCGCCGTCGGCATCTGCTTTGTGGTCCGAAGTGTCGGAAAAAACACCCATCGAACGAAAAGCCGAGTCGATCGCCCGAGACACTTGCGCCTGCTTCTTTTCGCCGGCTCTCGCGAAGGCATACATCACCACAAAAAATCCGAACAACAGAGTGATGAAGTCGGCATACGAGACCAGCCAGCGATCGTGAGTCACGCGGCTGCGCGGCACGCGAGCGTTCATGCGGCGCGCTCTTTCTCTTCGCGGTTCAGGTCGTCCAGAAATCCAGCCAGCTTAATCTCCAGCATGCGCGGGTTAATCCCCTCGAGAATCGAAATCACGCCCTCCAGCATCATTTCCCGCCTGCGGTGGCCGTTACGGATGCGCAGCCGCATCTTGCCCGCGAAAGGCAGAAAGAAAAGGTTGGCGATACCCACGCCATAGATCGTCGCGACAAAGGCCACCGCGATGCCTCGCCCAACCTCCGCGATGTTGTCCAGATGCTGCATCACCTGGATCAGGCCCAACACTGCGCCCAGAATGCCGATGGTCGGTGAAAATCCGCCCGCCGATTCAAACACCGCGGGCAGCCGCTCCTCATCTTCGGTCATCGAATCCAAGCTCACGCGCATGATCTTGCGCAGCTCGACCGGCTCGGTGCCGTCGACAGCCAGCATGAGCGTTTGCTTCAAGAACGGATCTTGAATGGTTTCGAGATCGGTATCGAGTGACACCAGACCTTGGCGCCGTGCTTTATTGGCAAATGCAACCATCTGGCGGATTAAATGCGAATCGTGTTTCTTTGGCACCGCGAAAATATGCCCGAGGCCGCGGAATGCATCGACCACCGTAGTCAGCGGAAACTGCAGCAGCACCGCACCCATCGTGCCACCGAAAACAATCAGCGCCGCCGTGGGTTGCAGAATCTGGCTGACGTTGCCGCCCTCGATCAGCAATCCGGCAACGATGCCTGCGATGGCCAGAATCGCTCCGCCAACGCTTGCTTTATCCATATGCAGCTCCTCTGAAAGTTACGGCCGCAAATGCTATTGCTCGTCTTTGGGGTCCTTCCTGGTTTTTTGCGGAGTAGCGGTGGGCGAGACCTCGAAATCCAGACTCAACAACGCTGCCGCGCGCTCCAGATCGCCAAAGTGGTGCAACCGCTTCGCCACGACCGCCAGCAGCCGCGCGCGATAGGCCAGGATCCGGTCCACCACATCGGCGATCTCCTCGCGCACGATTAACTTTTCTCCGTTGATTAGTGTCAGCATCGTGTCTGGAGACGCCTCCGCAGTCTTTATTAGATCGCTGTTGACCACCATCGGTCGGCCATTCAGCCGCGTCAGTTCGATCATCGCCCGATCTCCTTGCATCCCTTATCGGCATCACCTGCAAAACGTTAAAAAAACAAAACAAACGTGACAAAAGTGTCCTTCCGCGAGACACAAACTGCGCGTCCGTAAAGTCTATGGATGCCGCGCCGAAATACGGTCCAGATGCGACGGTTCCATACCGCGAGCAGCAACCCAGGGCCATATTTGGGGATGCGCATCCGGAATTTGGACCGCAAATCACCGCATCCAACAAGGAGAACCCCATGTCCCTGGGAGTCTTGAACAACCTCTCCGCGGTGTATGCGGAGAACAATCTCAACAACTCAAACGCCAACCTGACTACTGTCCTGCAGCAGTTGTCATCTGGATCGAGGATCAACTCCGGCGCAGACGATGCTGCCGGCCTTTCGCTGGTCGATGGTCTTCAGGCCAACCAAACAGCTCTGACGCAGTCGCAGACCAATGCGACAGAGGGGGTCGGCCTGTTGCAGGTCGCCGATGGCGCTCTCTCGCAAGTTACGAGCCTGCTTAACCGTGCTGTTACGCTGGCTACGGAAGCTTCCAACGGCACGCTCAACACCACGCAGGATGCTGCCGCCAACCAAGAATATCAATCGATTCTCTCGGAAATCAACGACATCGGTTCGACCACTACGTACAACCAGAACCAGGTATTCACGGGTACAGCTGCCGGAGTGGGCGTGTATACCGGCGACTCGTCGACAACGGGAGCTTCAATCGACGATCTGTTCTTCGCCAAGCTGAGTTCAACTGACGTGGGCGATGCGGGCGGCACCGTGCAGCAAAGCGATGCAGGCTCGTTCTTCGATTTCAGCAAGGACACGGCCGGCGCGCTCACCACTGCGGCCACGGAAGCTGATGCGGTCACCGGAAGCTTGAAGTTCACCATCACCAATCCGGATGGCACTACAAGCACAGTCACCACAACTGCGGCCACGGTAAGCGGCCTCATTGCAGAGATTAACCAGGACGGTATCCCTGGCGTGACCGCCAGCTTCACCACGGCTGCAGCAGTGGGCGACAGCGGAGTCAACGCGGGTGACACGGGCATCCTGCTTTCCAACACCAACTCCAACGTGGCGATTACCACCACCGCGAAGGACAGTGCTACAGGAATTACTCCGGCAGCGTTCGCCAGTACTGCGGCAACTGAGACGATCCAGTACGTCGCGGCCGCGGCAGGCGACACAACCGCCAACCTTTCGCTGACCGACCTGTTGAATGCCAGCGATGCGCAGACCGCTCTCACGCAAATCAATGGAGCGATCGCCGACGTAGCGGCTCAGGATGGCTACATCGGCGCGCAGATCAACACGCTGAATGCTGCCGGCCAGGTCCTGTCGACGCAGCAGGAGAACGTGCAGTCGGCGCAAAATGCTGTCCAGGCTACCGACTATGCGTCCGCAACCTCCAACATGTCAAAATACGAAATCCTGAGCCAGACTGGCATCTCCGCGCTGGCCCAAGCCAACAGCATGCAGCAGGAAGTCACCAAGCTGCTGCAGTAATCGCGATCGTTGCCTACACTACCAGGGGCGCCCGCAAGGGCGCCCTTCTTCTTGGGGGAGTAAGTTCTGGCCGAGCGTCCAAAAGCCTTGCCCGGCTCTCGAGTCTGCTCATTGCAGCAACCACGTCGCACAGTCAGGAACCGGTCAATTGCGAAAAAGCATCGTCAGGCCATGCGCATTGTCCAACCCCTTCGCTGCCAGTGTCGTGTAGGCCTGAGGAAAGTAGCTGCGGTTATGCTCGAAATGCTTTGACACGGTCTCGACCGTCCGGATCACATCCGCCGTGTTGAACTTCCGCCCCCTGGCTCCGGCCACCCCGATTAGCAGGCCCCTCAGGAGGGCGAACTGGATCGCGAGCATCGCGAATGCGCGCGCAGGCTCGGGCTTGGCTTTGGCATCAAAAAGCGACAGCCCAAACGGAAAGAAGTCACGGAAAACAGCATGGATCAGATAATTTTCCAGGATGTGCGGACGGCGGCGAAAGAACGGCTCGCAAAATTGAGCATCAATATTGACATATCTCGTCACGCGCCTGTCTGTTGAGGCTTTGCCGGAGATCCCCACACACTTCACAAACATGTCCAGAACATCGCGCAGCCTGGGGCTGGCAACTTCGATCTTCGCGCGTTGCGCAATGAGTTGGACCACGATCCGCAGCTGCAGTTCCGGATTGGCTGGAATAATCTCCATCGCCGCCGACAGCTCCCGTTCGGCTACGGCGCGGGAAAAGTCGTTCAACACATCGGGGAAGCTTCGCTTCATGTCTCCGCGAACAAGCGCATCGAGGCGCCTCGAAAACGATCCCAGAAGAAACATTCGCTGCCAAAGCGGGTATCTCCGATTCTGAATGAGAGTCACCACGAATTCGCGAATCTGCCAGAAATACCCTTTCAGGCCCGCCTCGCTCGTTGCCCGCGGATCCCATGTGATGTGGTAGCCCGAGGCTCCGGCAGGCGCGAGCAGACACCTTTCGAGCAGAATCAAGCGCGCCGCCTCCGGACACGATAGCGAAAGATCTGTCTCGGTAAGGCCATCAATCGTGTGCGTTCTTCGCGGAAAATTTTGGCAGGTGCGGCAAAGATAACCCTCGCCGTGCTCCACCTGAATGCGACAAAGGCGTTGCGGCGAAAGGAACGGGCAATCGCCCGAAGGCAGCATGCGGATCGTTGCAGAGGAATCGGTCTCCGGCTTTCCATTCGCAGCCGGCACAATCGCCGTCTCCATCAGCGAGCGAAGAGGCCCCGCCGGCAAGTCAAGGTACTTTTGGCGCGACGCCTCGTCTACCGTAACCGTCCAGCCCGCACAGCATGTGTCCTCACATGCGGGACCAATGCAGCGGAAGCGCTCCGCATACTCCGGCCGGATCATTCTCGTCTGCATCACGATTAAGTCCTTTTGATTCGAGTGGCCGTGGCTGCGCCGTCATCGAGGCAACGCGATCGGAGTGCAGCACACTGCGAACCGCATTGCCGGCGGCGAATTTAAACATTCTTATGGCTGTTGCCTTCGGCATCAGGACTTCGGACAAAGATTGACGGCTTCGCTCATCGAATTCTGCGAGAAGCCGATAACGCTGAAAGACGCGCGTCTGCGCTTTGTTGCGCATTCGGCGAATCGTGAGGATTTTCCAATGCGTTTCATCGGCTGGCGGATTGCCGGCTGCATTGACTGTCAATGGAGGATTTGATGGGAACTGTTGGACTGAGCTTCGGGTCGCCAACCAGCGGAGCTGGATTCAACGTCAGCTCCACCGTGGCTGAGATCATCAGCAATCTCCAGAATGTCGAAACGCCTTGGCAAACCCAGTTGACCTCGCTCGAAAGTCAGAACACTGCGATCTCCAATCTCGGCACGCTGTTTTCAAATCTCTCCAACGATATGAGCTCGCTTACCGATTTTGAGGGAGTTCTTGCCCAAAAGGAGGGGTCGAGCTCCGACACCAGCGTGCTCGAGCTCACGGCGGCTTCCTCCTCGGCGACAGCGGGTACGCACTCGGTGGTTGTAAACAACCTTGCTCAGACCTCAAGCGGCTACCTCGACTCGATCGCCGATGCTTCCGATGCGCTCTCGGGCTCGATGTCCATCGAGGTGGGCAGTGGGCCCGCGGAAAGCGTCGTGATCGGCGCGGCACCCGCTTCGCCAGCGGCCAACACCATTTACACTGGCAGCGGCAACGATACGCTTGCCGACATTGCTTCTGCCATCAATTCCGCCAATCTTGGACTCACTGCCAATGTTCTGACCGATTCCTCGGGCTCCCGACTGAGTCTTGTCTCCGGGACGTCGGGCACCGCCGGGCAGTTGACCGTCACCTCCTTGCTTACCGACCCCAACAACGTCACCGACGATGATTCGTCTGGCACGCTGAATTACAACGTTGGCGTCAAGGGCGAGGATGCATCTCTAACCATTGATGGCGTCCCGTTGACGAGCGCCTCGAATACCGTCTCGAACCTCATTCCCGGCGTTACGTTTCAGTTGCTCGCCCCCAGCGCCGGAGAGTCCGACGACACGTTGGAGCAGGTTCAGGTCGTGATTGCCAACGACAACTCCGGCGTCGAAAGCACGGTCAATCAATTCGTGACCGACTACAACTCGCTCATCAGCGCCATCAATACGCAGGAGGGCGACGACAGCTCCGGCAGTCCCGAGCCGCTCTTCGGATCCCCTACGCTCTCCCTGCTCCAGCAGGAGCTTCTTGGCGGTTTGAATATGCCCAACCCCAGCGGATACATCGATCCCATCTCCTCTGCCACTGGTGTCACGTTATCCGGCTCCATCACCATCCAGCTCGGCTCGAACGCCGCGCAAACCGTCAATGTCGGCGAATCTTCCACACCGGATACGCTTGCCGGCCTCGCGGCCGCAATCAATGACGCGGAAATCGGCGTCAACGCCGCCGTCACCACCGGCAACGGCCAGTCCACACTCACGCTCACTTCCCAAACGGAAGGCTCCAGCGGCGCTTTGACCGTTACCTCCGCGCTCTCCTCTATTGCGCCCACGGCCTTGAATTACGTCGACACCACGCCCTACACCAGCTCGACGCCCGATACCGGAACTCTGGGCGCGGTCGCGGGCTCCGGCGACACGCTCTCCGGCTCACTCACCATCCAAGTGGGCACTGGCGCCGCGCAAACCATCACTCTCGACTCTTCCGACGACACACTCGCCGGGCTCATGGGCGCCATCAACGGCTTGTCAGGCGTGAAGGCAGCGCTCGATCAGGCTGGAACCGGACTCACCCTGACCTCCAGCGCCGACGGCGCTGCCGGCGCGCTCACTGTAACTTCCAACGTCTCCGACACCACCAGCCCCACCATCACCGCGCTCAACTACAACCCGTCATCTGACATCGGCAGCCTGACCACCCTCGGCATCAGCGTGAATAACGACGGTTCGCTCACCTTTGACGCCGACTCGCTCGATTCCGTGCTCAACACCGATTATTCCAGTGTGGTGGGTTTCTTCCAGAACGCCAACGGCTGGGGACAGGCCTTCAGCAACATGCTCTCCGGCGCTGGCACAGGCTCGACCAACGGCATCCTGGCACTTGCCGTGAGCCAAAACAGCAGCACCGAATCAACCCTGAACGCAGAAATCTCAAAAGAAAACAGCTACATATCGGCTCAGCAGTCCAGCCTGACCGCGGAACTGAACAGCGCCAACGAGATCATGCAGCAATTGCCTTCGCAGTTGAACGGCATGAACGAGCTTTATTCGGCTATCACCGGTTACGACGAGAACATGAACGGATAAGGAATCTGGAATGTCAAGTTATCGCGAACTCGCACTGGAAGGCGCCTCGGCTGTCGACCTTGTCGTTGCCCTCTATGACGGAATTATCCGATTTCTCTATGTCGCCATCGCCGCCGTTGAACGTGGCGACGCCGAAGCCCGCAGAGTCGCGGTCAAGCGCGCCATGGACATCATCATTCACTTGCAGGCCCGGCTGCGCATGGATGTAGGCGGCCGCTCCGCGCAATCGCTCAGCGAATTCTACGCCGCGATCTTTGCCCAGATCCTCAAGGCCTCGCAGTCGGCCTCCAAAGCCAAGTTCGAGCACGCCATCGATTGTGTTAGAAACGTTCGCGATGCCTGGCGCGAAGTGGCGAAGGATGCCGACGCCGCTCTCGCATCGTCGTCAGATCTCATCTCTCCATCGCATCCCGCCCCAATTGCCCCGGAACGCGCCGAAACCCCCGCTGGCTCATCCTGGACCGCATAGCAGACCACATAACCGGGTCCGTTGACCGACTGTCTCACGAACTCGACCCAATGAGTCAATTCGACGAGCGTTTGCCCTCGATTACTTTGCTCTTGTCTTCCTAGACCCTGTTCCCTGATCCCTAGTGCGGGTCTGTTTCACCCTGCCACCGTCAACTCCTCTTCCAGTTGCTGCTTTTGGTAGAGGCTGGCGTAGTAGCCATCGAGCGCGAGCAATTCATCGTGGCGTCCCACCTCAACGATTCGACCCTTATCGAGCACCGCGATTCGGTCGGCGTTGCGCACCGTCGATACTCGGTGCGAAATCAGAATCGTCGTCGCCGTAGCCGTGTAGCTGCGCAATCCGCCCAGGATGCGTTCTTCCGTATAGGTGTCCACGCTGGCCAGCGCATCGTCCAGAATCAAAATCGCCGGCCGGCGCAAGAGCGCTCTCGCAATCGCAGTGCGCTGCTTCTGCCCTCCTGAGAGCGTCACGCCGCGCTCGCCCACCATGGTTTCAAAACCCTGCGGAAACTCCTCGAATTCTCGCCTGATGTGCGCCGCTTCGGCCGCTTCAAACAAGTCCTCGGTGCTCGCATTCGGCGCGCCGAATGCAAGGTTTTCACGGATCGTCTCGCTAAACAGGAATGTCTCCTGCGGCACCATGCCAATGTTCTGCCTGAGCACCGCCAACGGATACTCGCGTATCGGGCGGCCATCAATCAACAGCGAACCCTCCGGTGCCTCATAGATGCGTGGTATAAGGTTTGCGAGCGTCGACTTGCCACAACCGGTCGGCCCCACGATCGCCAGGCTCGACCCCGCTGGAATCTTCAGCGTGATGTCGCGGAGGACGGGGGGCGTCGCGCCATAGGTGAAGCTCAGGCGCCGGAACTCGATCTCACCTCTTAGCGCTTGTTCCTGTCCAAAACCCAAATCCTCAAACCGGAAGTTGTCGGTGATGGAGGGCTCTGCTTTGAGCAGCTCGTCGATGCGCTTTACTGAAGCCGTTCCGCGCTGGAAGATGTTGATCACCCAGCCCACGGCGATAATCGGCCAGATCAGCATGATCATGTATGTGCTGAACGCCACGAACTGGCCGACGTCAATGCGGCCCGACAGAATGAGGTGCCCACCTGCCAGCAGCGTTATGACCATGGAGATTCCGAGAATGAACTCAAGCGTCGGCCACAGCATGCCCATCAGCTGCACCAATCGCAGCGCGCGACCTATGTACTGGCGATTAAGCCGCTCAAAGAGCCCGATCTGCGACTCCTCACGGGCGAAGGCACGGATGAGCCTTACGCCGGAGTAGTTCTCCTGCGCCTGCGCGGAGATGTCGGAGAAGCTGGCCTGGATGCGCTCGAAGCGCTCATGAATCCTGCGCCCGAGGTACTGCACCAGGATACTAGCGAGCGGCATGGGCGCCAGCGCCACCAGCGTCAGATAGGGGCTGATGCGGATCATGAAGAACAGCGCGAAGACGCTGAGGAAGACGGTATTCGCGCTATACATGAGCGCCGGCCCAAGCAGCATGCGCACTGCATTAAGATCATTCGTCATCCGCGCCATGATGTCGCCGGTACGGTAGCGCTGATAGAAGCCCGAGTCCTGGGTCTCGAGTTTGCGAAACAGGTCGTTGCGCAGGTCAAACTCGATCTCGCGTGAGATGCCGATCAGGATCCAGCGCTGCGCATAGAGAAACACGCCCTTCATTAGACTGATCGCTACCAAAACCGCCGCAAACACCAGAATCAGTTCTCGCGTGGCGCTTCGTTCAACGCGGTTTACGGCCATTCCCAGGACGCGCGGAAATTGCACGGCGACGATATTGGTTGCCACACACGCCAGCGTTCCGAGCACGTATTGCCCGCGGTAGCGCCGCATGTAGCTGTAAAGGGGACCAAGATCTCCGAGCATAGGTTGATTGTACGATTCAGCCGATTTTTTTGAGGATGCACCTGTTTCCGCTGGATATTCAGGATTGGCAGCGCAATTTCATGTTTGATGCTCGCCGTTATGCGTTTGCGATCTCTTCCCTCTGAACTCTGATTCTGCCGTCTCGCCGTTCCGCAGTTCTGGCTTTCCATTCCTGCTCCCCTGCTCCCTCGCTCCCTGCCTTTCTCACGTCGGCGTCCTTAACAGCAGGTATCCTCCGACAAGCCCGAACAGAATGTCGGCAGACCACGCGGCCATCGGTGCGGGCAGGTAATTCACATTGCCCATGGCGCCAAAAAGGGTGTCGACCACGCGGTATGCGAGCGCGACGCCGATCGCCACTGCGATTCCCGCAATTGACCCACGTCGTCCCATGGAAAGCGCAAAGGGAATCGCCAGAACCGCCATCACCACCCCGGCCAGTGGGTACGAGATCTTCTGCCACAGCGCGACGCTCAGCCGCTTGGTATCGAATCCACTCTGGCGCAGGTCGCGGATGTACCGGTAGAGCTGCCCAAAGTTCATTTCCTGCGACTCCAATGCCTCTTTTTTGAAGTAGCCCGGCTCCGCGCGCATTTCCTGGAACGACGTCTCAAGAAACGTGCGGTATCCCGTCACACTTGCGCCCTCGATGTCTCGAACCCATCCGTTCTCGAACTCCCATGAAGTAGCATCCTCGTTCCAAGCGGCGCGCTTGGCAAAAATCCGCCGCGTAAGTTGGAAAGTCGACGGTTCGAATTCGAAAACCGAGAGATTCGAGAATTCTTTCGCGTCCTGATCGAAAAACTCGTAATAAAAAATCACACCCGGCTCGCCCGGGCCGGCTTTCGGCCCCATAATCCAATGCTCTTCGGGATGTAGATATGTCTGCGATGGCCGCCCCTTGATGACGTCGCGCAGGGACTCCTGCCTGCGGTTGGCCTGCGGCAAATAGTACTGGTCGAAAAGGAACAGGCACACCGCCAAACATGCCGCGATACTCACAATCGGAATTACCAGCCGGTAAAGGCTGATGCCCGTGGCCTTCATGGCGATGATCTCGCTGTTGCGGTTGAGCACGCTGAAGGCCACGAGCACGCCAATCAGCACCGCCAGCGGCTCCGTCAGGTATAGCATGCTCGGCGTCAGATTCAGCAGGTATTCGCCCACGATCGCCAGCGGAGAGTGGTTGCGCAGAATGTCGCCCAACAAATCGAAAAACGTGAAAACGATCAGCAGCAGCACGAACCCCGTCAGCACCAGCACAAACAAAGTGGCAAATTCGCGCACGATGTATTCATCGATAATCCTCGGAAAAATGCCCCGCGGTCTCCGTTTCGCATGGCCGTTGCCACGCAGCCATACCTTGTCTGCGAACTCCGTCAGCGAAACTCCGCTGCGCTTGGCTGCAACCACTGGCTTCGGCGTCCTCTGAAACCAGGTCCCCATCGCGTTCAAAATTCGTCCACCAGTGGCCATCTGCCAAAGCAAAAACGTGCCTACAATGGCAAACAGCAAAT
>JASHSG010000321.1 GCA_030040935.1 Acidobacteriaceae bacterium
GCATGGAATCAATACAGCCGCTCCGGCCTCCAGATCCATCAGATTCTCGATCTTCCGGCGGGCGACATCTTTCTGCGTGTCGGCCTCTACGATCCAAACTCCGGCCGCTTTGGAACCTTCGAAACTCCACTGCACGTTTCGGCGGGCACTTAGATCAGCTCCCGTAGGGATCGCAGGAAGTTTGCCCGGGACGGAGCGCGCCCCGGTGCGAAATCCTGGCAACATCGCCCCACCACCCGCAGCCCCGCCTTGCCCCTCGCTGCGCTGTGTCAACCCCTCCGCCCAAAATAATTCCGTCCGCCTCCCGTAAGCCCTTCATTCTCTTCTCTCTGCTCTCTTCTCTCTTTTTCCCCAAGCTTGCCGGTAATTATTACCCCTCGGCGCATACTCATCTCATCGCACATCGAAGGAAGCAACCAATCAGGGAAGGAGGGGGGCCGCATCCTGGCGCGCTTTATTAACCAAAGAGGCAATAGGCTCGCCATTACATCGCCCGCGCGGAGAAAAAACGTCCTGTAACTCTTTTGCTGTCTGGATGTTACCTTTAGAATCAGGATCTTAGCGCGGGCCATTCGCCAAGATTATGAATATAGGGGGCTTACGTCCAGGGATCAGGGGGAGGGGGGCCTCACCCCGTAATCAAATAGTCAAATTCGGCCGGGTTCACCTATTGCGCCAACGGAGAAAGCAGGTCTTGCCGGGTTGCCATCCGGCCCCGGCTGGCGCGCCTCCCTGAAGCCGCATTCCGGTTCCGTGGGTTCCGTCTTTCAGTCGTACCGCTCAAAGACAACCTGCTTCTTGTGCCAGCCGTAGCCATCCAGAAGCTCGCGGACGCCCGACACCATGAAGTTCAGCCCGCAGATGTAGCAGTAGATGTCGAAGTTCAGGCTCGCAGCGGGAATCGCCGGATCGACGGGCGGCTCCGGGAGCGGCCGCCTCAGCCGCACTGACCGTTCTTCGATGATCTTGGCAACATGCACCTGCACGTGGCCGCGCAGGCCGGTCCAGCCGTCCTCGGCCCTGCTCAGGGTTGGCAGGTAATGAAAGTTGGGAGCGCGCTTGGCCAGCTCCTCGAATTCGGCACGGTAATAGATGTCGGTTTCGTACCGTGTCCCGTAGACAAGCCAGATCTCTTTGCTTTGGCTGCGGTCGGGGCCGTCGGCCGGAAACAGCCATTCCAGGTAAGCCCGCATCGGCGCCACACCGGTCCCGGTGGCCACAAAAATCGAGTCCGTAATCGGCTCTTGCAAAACAAAGTGCCCGTGCGGCCCGTGAATCTGAATCGTGCTTCCTACGGGTAAATCAGGCAAATCGGCGAGGTGATTCGAGAAAAATCCGTTTTCAACCCGGTTAACGCACAAATCGAACTTGTTTCCCTTGGCGGCCGACGCAATCGAGTACGCGCGCGTTTGCTGCTTGCCGTTTTCATCCGGCGCCACGGCCGAAATAAACTGGCCGGGAAGGTAGTTGAAAGTTTCTCGCCCCTCAACTTCGAACACGAAGTGGTAGCACTGTGCAACTTCTGAAATGCATTCTTTGCGCAACATGCGCGCCGTGTAAAGCTCGCGTGCCAAGTTTTTCCTCGCTTTAAGGGGAAATTGGGGCCGGACCCGCTTCTGCTGCGATTATAGGTCGCTGCGCTCCGGTGCTGCCAGCTTTGCCGCGCGCCGGCCTTGAAAGCCCGGCTTTCACGGCCGCGCTATTCCGTGCCCATCACCGGAACCTCGATTGCCGATTCATGTCCCGATCCGGAATAGATCGTGATCGTTTCCGCTCTGTAACTGGCAGGCCTGGCCTTCATGATGTTCGGCACAAACGTCTGTGGATTCCGGTCGTAGAGCGGGAACCAAGTGCTTTGGATCTCAACCATCACCGTGTGTCCGGCCTTGAAGACATGGTCCACGTCGTGCAGGCTGAACTTGTATTCGCGGATCGATCCTGCTTCGAGCGCCGTGGCATGGTCGTATCCGCCCAGATAGCGCCCGCGGAAGATCTCGGCATTCGTCAGCATTTGGTAGCCCCGCATCGTCGGGTCCTGTTCGTCGGCCGGATATTGGTCGATCAGTTTTACCACTAGGTCGTTGTCCGTGCCCGTCGTCGAGGCAAAGATGTCTGCCACAACTTCGCCTGTGATCGTCAGATCTTTGGTGAGCACGGGCAGCTTCCACACCGCCACGTCTTTGCGGTCGGTCACGAATCGCTGGTCTTCGGTCAGCCAGTTGTACCAGTCGGAGCCGTCGCCGTACGTCGGCTGGATAGGCCTGTGTCTGTAGGGAACAGGATTGGAGGGATCGCTGATGTAGGTGACCGTCGCGTCGTCCGTCGAGGCTTTCCAGCTCAGCAACCCGCCCGCATCGAGATAAAGAGCCGTCGTCCGCGACTCTTGAGGAGGAAAATGCGAATAGTATCTCCACGTGTTCGACCCGGTCTGAAAGCTGGCCGTGTCGCCGAGATTGAAGCCCGGTTGATCTTTCAGGTAATGCGCGAAGAACTTCGCCTCGATCTCCCGGCGAAACTCGGTCCCAATCGGCTCTCCATAGTTCAGCGCGCCCAGGCGCAGCGAAGACGACGACCAGTAACCATGGCGCCAGGGCCCTAGAACGAGAAAGTTCTCGTGGTTTGTATCGTGCGTCTCTAGCCGTGCGTATTCCTCCTGAGGCCCGTACATATCTTCCTGGTCGTAATAGCCGCCGACCGTAAGTGTGGGCACGGTGACCGAATTCAGCGCATACTCCACGCCCCGCGACGACCAGACCGGATCGTACGCCGGATGTTCCAGAAAGAGTTTCCAGGTCGGAAGCAGCCGCGCTCCCGACCGCTTGACGTCGTCTGCAAAGTTGCCGCGGCTCAGAAAGTAATCGAACCCGTCTACGGGTCTGCCGTTCTTGTCTGCGCCGTAGCTGACCTCGGTCTGAGTCTTGGTCGACTCCAGCCCCAGTACGTAATCGTAACCGTAGCTTTGCCGGAAGGCCCCGTTGTGAAAGAAGTCGTCGCCAATCCAGACATCGATCATCGGTGCCTGCGGCGAGATCGCTTTCACCGCCGGGTGCGGGTCGATTCCCGCCATCATCGCCAGGAATCCCGGATAGCTGGTGCCCACCACGCCTACCCGGCCATTGTTGCCCGCCACATTCTTGATCAGCCACGCCACGGTGTCATAGCTGTCCGTGCTCTCGTCGATGGCTCGCGGGTCGCTGTGATCGGCCAGCGGCCGCATCATCACGAACTTGCCCTCGCTCTTGTAGCGCCCGCGAATGTCCTCGGCCACGTAGATGTAACCCTCTCGGGCCAGTTCCGTACGCTCGGCAAAGAACGACGCGCGGTTGGTTTCGTCCACCCCGTAGGGCGTGCGCTGCATCAGGATGGGCAGCGGCATCTTGAGGTCTGTGGGCCGAAGAATCACGGCGTGGAGCCTGACCCCGTCCCGCATCGGAATCATCACTTCGCTTCGCTCGTAATCGCGGAACACGTGTCGCTCGGCTTCTCCCGTGCGATGGTAAACGACATAGGGTTCGGTGGAGAAAATGAGGCTCGCGCCGCGGCCTGTGGAATCGAGTGCGAACACGGCATTCATGTCGAACCCGGGCACGTTGAAAACCGTCGCCGACACCGGAACCAGCTCGGTTGGCACGGTCCGGGTAGATTCAAGGATGAGCTTTCCATCTTGAACATAGATCGCGTAATCGCCGCTCGATTCGTCGGGATTGGAATAATCGCCCGCAAGTGCCTCAAGCTGCGCGGTAGCCGGCTGCTGCGTCGATCGTGGCGCCGCAAAAGCCGGTGCCGCCGCTATTGAAAGAGCTGCAACCCAGGCGGATCGGCGGAGCAAGCAGCGGGTATTCAAGTCTCTGCCCTCCACCGGTTGCTTTGGGAATGCGCTGCGAGCCTGCGGACGCATCGGCTCATTCAATGCGTATGACCGTGATGATGCTCATGCCCCCCGGCCATCGCTTCGGGAGGCGTGACGCATCCCTCCAATGCTTCGCAACCGATGTGCTCGAACTGGATCGTCGTATGGTTGATGTCGAATTGCCCGCGAAGAACATCGTTGAGGCTGGCCAGAATGCAGACGCTCTCCGACGGAGGAATATCGGCTATGGTCACATGACAGGCCAGAGCGCGCGTGTACGATCCCAGACACCAGACATGCAGGTCGTGAACATTGACCACGCCCTCAACCGCCTCCATGACCGAACGAATCTGCGGCAGTGACACGCCCCGTGGTGTGCCTTCGAGCAGGATGTTCAGCGTCTCGCGCACGATTCCAATGCTCGACCAGAAAATGAATGCGGCGATGAGCAGCGAAAGAACGGGGTCAATCCAGTTTTGACCGGTAACGAGAATGCCCGCGCCACCTGCAATTACCGCTGCTGTCGAGAAAGTGTCGCCTGCCATGTGCAGGAAGGCGCTGCGCAGGTTCACGTCGCGGGCCACGCCCCAAAGCAGCCCCGCAATCGCGCCGTTCATCGCTACCCCCGCTCCCGCAACGATCATCATGATCTTCGGCTGTACTTGTACGGGCAAGCTGAGGCGATGAACGGCTTCCACGCCGATCAGCACCGAAATCGCAATGAGTGTTGCCGCATTGATGAACGCCGCGATCACGCCGGCGCGCTGGTACCCGAAGGTTCTGGAGTGGTCTGCCGGCCGCGACTGGAAATAGACAGCGGCAAAGCTGAGCAGGAGCGCAAGAAAGTCAGAGACGTTGTGACCCGATTCGGACAGCAGCGCTAGCGAATGAGCGCGCATCCCGGCGACAAGCGTCACGACGATGTACGCCAGAGTGGCCGCCATCGAGATGCGCAGAACCAGGGTTGTCCGGCGTGCGCTCTTACCGGCCTGCCGCGCGTCGTGATGCATATCGACAGTTTAACCGGGGGTCCGGGTCGCGCGCCAAGCCGCGTATCTATCCCTTCCCAGGGCGCAGGTGGCTCAAATCCAGAGGATCGGGATCTTCGATGGAATGTACTTGCGGGAGACTTTCCCGCAGCCCGGTCCAGCCCTCTCCAATAACGATGCTGTTTTGAGGATTCCCGGGTTGGTAGCGCACCGTGCACGGAAATCCAGCCCGCACTTCGGCAGGATTCACCACGTCCCGCATCGCCGTGATGTCCTGAGAGCACTCATAGTCCACACCGGCGATTCGGTAGTTGAACAACAGCATCGTAAGCGTCCGCCCGCCTTTCGCTTCCACTTCATAGATGTCCAGCAGCATACCGTCGACAAGCCGCCCCGATTGCACGAGGAACTGGCGGCGCCCTCGTTCCACTTCTTCAATGCTGGGGCGCTTGCGAAGAACCAGCCATGCGGCGGCCGCGGCTACCGCGGTCGCAGCGGTGAGCCCGGCGGCAATCCCCCAGTCTTCTGTCTTGGCCAGGATCATCCAGGATGGAACACTCTACAGCGGGTTCCAACTTGAGGATACCGCAGACGAATTCCACGCCGTACTACGGGCTGATTGCGCCGTCGCGGCGCAGCCACTTATGATCCGAAGACGCGTCCAAACCCATGCCAATGACCTATACTCTAGGTTGCGCGAGGAGCCGGATTTTGGCCTGCCTTGCGCGCGTTCTCTGGAGTTTCGCTGATCTTGGACGAAGGAAATTGAATGAAAGAGCGTTCCAGCTTTCGCTCCACCACAGTCATTTGCGTGCGACGGAACGGCCAGGTAGTCATGGCAGCCGACGGCCAGGTCACATTTGGCGACCATGTACTCAAGCACTCGGCCAAAAAGATTCGCCGTCTCTTTCAGGACAAAATTCTCGCCGGATTTGCCGGGTCTACTGCCGATGCCTTCAACCTGTTTGCGCGCTTTGAGACCAAACTCGAGCAGCACGCCGGCAATCTGAACCGCGCCGCCGTCGAATTGGCAAAGGATTGGCGAACGGACAAGATGCTTCGCAACCTGGAGGCGTTGCTCCTCGTTGCGGACAAGGCCCAAACCTTCCTCATCTCCGGTTCAGGCGACGTGATCGACCCCGATGAACCATTGGCCGCGATCGGATCCGGAGGAAGCTATGCCACCGCCGCTGCGCGAGCGCTGATGGAAAACACGGATCTGGGTGCTCGTGCAATTGCCGAAAAGGCCATGAAGATCGCAGGTGAGATCTGCATTTATACCAATGATCGCCTCACAATCGAGGAGTTACAGAGTTAGCGGACCCTTTCCGCCGACATCCGCCCATGGCCATCTATCTTCCCGCAACTGCCGACGAACAGGAGCTCGCGCTTGACGAGTTGACGCCGCGCGAGATCGTCGCCGAGCTCGACAAGCACGTTGTTGGCCAACGCGCAGCCAAGCGTGCCGTGGCCATCGCTCTCAGGAATCGCCAGCGGCGGCAAAAGCTGCCGCCTGATTTGGCTGACGATATCATGCCCAAGAACATCATCATGATCGGCCCCACCGGCGTGGGCAAGACCGAAATCGCGCGGCGCCTCGCCAAACTCACAAACTCGCCGTTTCTCAAGGTGGAGGCCTCGAAGTTCACCGAGGTGGGTTACGTGGGACGCGATGTCGAATCCATGATTCGTGATTTGGTCGAAATTGCCATCGACATGGTGCGCGAGGAGCGGCTGGAGGAGGTGGAAGACAGGGCCGAGATGAACGCCGAGGAGCGATTGCTCGATGTGCTCCTGCCTCCGCCGCCTCCCCCGCCCCATGCCCAGGAGGGACAACTGTCTCTTCCCGGAGCTGAAAGCCATCAGCGCTCGCGCGAGAAGATGCGCCAGCAGTTTCGAGAAGGGAAGCTCGATGACCGCATGGTTGAACTCGATGTTCGCGAACGCAATTCGCCCCAGTTTGGGATCATCTCCAATCAGAACCTCGAAGACATGGAGATGAATCTCAAGGATATGCTGCCCAACATCTTCGGCGGCGGCACCAAGAAGCGCAAAATGAAGGTTACGGACGCATTCGATTATCTTGTGCAGGAGGAGGAAGGGCGCCTGATCGACATGGACGCCGTAAATCGAGCGTCAGTGGAGCGTGTCGAATCCAATGGAATCATCTTCCTGGACGAAATCGACAAGATCGCGGGGCGCGAAAGCGGACACGGACCAGATGTTTCGCGTGAAGGCGTGCAGCGCGACATCTTGCCCATTGTCGAGGGCACTACGGTCAACACTCGCTACGGCATGGTGCGGACCGACCACATTCTATTCATCGCAGCCGGCGCCTTCCATGTTTCTAAGCCAAGTGATCTAATCCCTGAATTACAAGGCCGCTTCCCGATTCGTGTCGAGCTTCAATCGCTCACCGTCGACGATTTTCTCCGCATCCTCACCGAACCCAAGGCTTCGCTCACCAAACAATACTCGGCGCTTCTTGAAACCGAGGGGGTGCGCCTCGAGTTCGCGCCGGAAGCCTTGCGCGAAATGGCCGAATTCGCATTCAAAGTCAACGAGACCACCGAAAACATTGGAGCCCGACGCCTGCATACCATCATGGAGCGGGTCCTCGAAGATGTCAGCTTTCTGGCGCCCGACGTGGCTCGCCGCGCACCCGACGAGCAGGCCAACACGGAGCTTTCTCGAGCCATCGAGAACGAAGGTTCGGCGCCTTTGCCCTTCCATGAGCGCATGACCGCTTCCGGCCCCGAGAAGGTTTTCCTCATCGACGATTCCTACGTCAAACAGATGGTCGCGTCGATTGTGAAGGATCACGATTTGTCCCGCTATATCCTCTAGACGGCGCGCGCTGCTTGGGGACCGGAGCCGTTCTTGGCGGCGACGGCATTGGGGTGGTTCCGGGAGAATGCTGCGTCAGCACCACTACGCGGCTTCACTTTCGGCGTGTTTGCGTCGATCTAAACGGCGCTGTAAACTGGAGAAACTGCGGGAATAACGAATATGTCGGGGAGTGGCTCAGCCTGGTAGAGCACCTGGTTCGGGACCAGGGGGTCGGAGGTTCAAATCCTCTCTCCCCGACCATCCTTTCTCTCGCATTCAAAAGAGACTTAAGCGGCTTTTTTCGCTTCGTCTTTTTGCTTCATTTTCGGTACATTCGGTACAACTGAAGACAATTCAAAACCGAAACCGCACTTTTTGGCCCAAATCCTGCGGAACTTTACGTCCTCTTTGATCTTGTCGTAGAGATCGGACATGCTCTCATCTGCATGCCCCATCCAATACTTCCGAAGACCCTCTGGACATTCGGTTCGATTGTGCAGGTGCGTATTCCTGAAGCGCCGGAACGCGTGGTGGCCCTGTGCCTCGCTAAAATGCCATCCGGGCGCAAAAGCAAGTTGATTTTTGAGGTCGGAGGCTGTCTCAGACGGAATTCTCAATCGGTAATGGGAATCAACGTGAGACCAGAAGCCGGGGAACTTGTAGCAAAGAGGCTACAAAGGGTAAGGAGACACACTTCTCCCTTGGGTTATTCACAGTTCTCTTGAAAGCGGATTGACCGAAGAGCCTCAGGCTGCGAGGTCGTAGCGATGATGCAGGCCGCCGAGTCGCGGTATCGACACAACCTTGCCGCTGGCGACGCCCGGACACTTCGTGACTTCTCGGCCCATTGGAGTCAGCTTGTTCAACCCGAGGCGTGTTCGGTCGTCGTGATAATAGCGAACATATTCGGTCATGAGCCTTTTCAGATGGCGCTCGTTCAGCACGATCACATGATCGAGTAGGTCGCGGCGGCAGCTGCCCACGAATCGCTCGGCAACGCCGTTTTGCCAGGGACTCTTGAACGCAGTGCGAACCGATTTCACGCCGAGGGTCTTTGCGGTCTCCAAAACCTCGCTATTGAAGCTCGCATCGCGATCGTGAATCAGATACTTGGGAGCCGTGT
>JASHSG010000322.1 GCA_030040935.1 Acidobacteriaceae bacterium
CCGACGGATCGGCGCTATCTGTTTGTCCCAGCGCCCGCGCCACGGCGCGATACAGCACCTGATGCACCAAGGTCGACTTCCCCGACCCCGAAACACCGGTCACCGCCACCAGCATTCCAAGCGGAATCTCCACGTCAAGCCCATGGAGGTTGTTCGCGCGCGCTCCGCGCAGCACCAGCTTCTCGCGCCCAGGCGCACGCCTCCGCGTGGGCACGGGAATCGCAATCTTGCCGCTCAAGTAGCGCCCCGTCAGCGACGACGGAGTGGCTTCAATCTCCGCGAGCACGCCTTCGGCAAGCAACTTTCCGCCGAACTCTCCCGCACCTGGCCCCAGATCGAGCAGATGATCCGCCGCGCGCAGGATGTCGGCGTCGTGCTCCACCACCAGAATCGTGTTTCCCAGGTCGCGCAAATCCTCGAGAATGTGAATCAGGCGCGCCGTGTCACGCGTATGCAGTCCGATCGATGGCTCATCCAGCACATACAATGCTCCCACCAGCCGCGAACCGAGCGACGTCGCCAGCTGAATCCGCTGCGCCTCGCCGCCCGATAACGTCGAGGCCAGCCGGTCAAGCGTCAGGTATTCGAGGCCCACAGCTACCAGGAAGCTCAACCGCTGCCTCACCTCGACCAGAATCGGACCCGCAATCTCCTGCTGCATCGGGGTGAGCTTCAATCCGTCGAAGAACTCCTTCGCCTGGGCAATGGTCAGCGCCGTCACCTGGCAAATGTTCTTTCCTGCAATTCGCACTGCTCGCGATTCCGCCCTCAAGCGCTGCCCGCGGCAATCCGGGCACTCCGCGTAGCCGCGATATTTGCTCAGCATTACGCGCACGTGCAGCTTGTACTTCTTGCGTTCCAACTGCGCGAAGAATCCGTAGACACCGCCGAAACCGTCTTTGCCGCGCAGCACTGTCTCGCGCGCTGCCTCAGTCAATTCGCGCCACGGAACATCCAGCGGCACACTCAACTCCGCCGCGCGCTTGCGCAGTTCGCTAAACCACGGCCGATACTTGGGCCGATTCCAAGGATCGATTGCCCCGCCAAGCAAGCTCAGGCTTTGGTCGGGAATGACCAGGCCCAGGTCGTAATCCACAGTGTTTCCAAATCCCTGGCAGCGCGGGCAGGCACCAAATGGATTATTGAAGCTGAACAGGCGCGGCTCCGGCTCCCGTCCCGGCCGATGGCAATTCGCGCACTCATAAGCCCCGGAGAACCGCAGGCGCTTCCGTCGTGCAGATTCATCGCGCGGGGCCTCTTCAAAAATCACCTCGCCCGCCTCGCGATAAGCCGTCTCAACGGCGTCCACAATGCGCGACCGATTCTCCGAACTCACGACAATCCGATCGAGCAACACAAATATCGGGGCTGAGAGATCCAAATCGATAAGGGACTCCGGCGTCGAGAATTCAAAGAGCTTTCCCTCTTGCCACAATCGGGTAAACCCGCTCGTGCGCAACTCCGCTAGCCGCGCCTTCACCGCTTCCGCATGCAGATCCTCGCTGGCTTTGCCTGGGCCCTTCGGCCTGGCTGCGCGTCCGGCAGACTTCCCAGCCCTCACTTCTTTCTCTGCCCCGGGCGCGGCTGCGCTCATGGCCGGAAAGAGCACATTGAGCCGCGTTCCGTCGCCCATCGCCAAAACAGCTTCCGCCGCCTCGTCGACCGAGTCGCGTTTTACCAGCCCGTCGCAATGGATGCAGTGCACTTCTCCGCAGCGCGCATAGAGCAAGCGCAGGTAATCGTAGATCTCGGTCGCTGTCGCCACCGTCGACCGCGGATTGCGCGTGGTGTTTTTTTGCTTGATGGCGATGGCGGGGGCCATCCCGTCGATCTCGTCGACGTCCGGCTTCTCAATCCGCTCCAAAAACTGCCGTGCGTAGGCCGAAAGCGACTCCACATACCGCCGCTGTCCCTCGGCATATATGGTGTCGAAGGCCAGCGAGCTCTTGCCCGAACCAGACACTCCGCTGATCACCGTCAGCTTGCCGTGTGGTATCTCGCATGAGAGATTTTTCAGGTTGTGTGTTCGCGCGCCGCGGATAATGATGGCATCGTTCAAAGGGAAGGCACCGAGCTGACTATTCCGGCCGCGCCACAGTGCTCTCTGCGAGCCTGAAGACGCACCCGTCCATCCTCTATTATACGGTGCGCCGCAAATTGGATTCCAAGCCGGCTGCCAGGCAGCGGCCTCAGTCCAAATTCGTTTCCCGGCGAATGCCGTTCGACAATCGGCAGTGCCGCCTGCGTGAGGCAGTAACCAGCCTCATCGGGGCCTCTGCTTGATCGTGAGCCTTTGGGGCCCGGTAACAAAGGCGGGCTCAATGGCTGCGATTGAATTGTCAAAGGTGGTTCTTGAGATCCGCTCAATTAAACTGCTGCTTGAGGATCTTCGTGCATCGCTTCGCTGTCAGTGTTTTGTTTCCGGCTCTGATTCTCGGCCATAGCTCGGCCTTTGCCCAGGAGTCCTCTTCATCCGACGGGAGCCTTCCGCCACCAGTCAAGGCCGCCCCTGCGCCAGCGTCCCAGGCCCTTCCCCCTGAAGTGGCTGCCGCTGAATCGGCCATCGCCGCGTCGGACTGGAAGACGGCCGAATCCAAACTCAACCTCTATCTCACCTCACATCCCGCCGACGCGCGCGCTCTTTTCGACGCCGGCTATGTGGCAGACGCCCAGAGCCGACTCGACGAAGCCGCGGCTCTCTACAGCCGTGCCATTGATGCCGATCCTCGCTCGTTCGAGGCACATATCTCGCTCGGCTTGCTGCTCGCGCGACAAGGCAAGCTCGCCGAAGCCCGCCGCGAGCTGGTTATTGCGACCACTCTCGATCCCGGCCTTGCCGATCCGGCCAGTAAGGCCCGCGCCTGGCGCGCACTGGCTCGCATTGACCGCGACTCCGATCCTGTGGCCGCATCCAGCGACCTGCTCGAAGCGCTCAAACTCACCCCAGAAACGATCTCCGACACCCTGCTTGCCGCCGAGCTCGCCGAAAAGACGGGCCAGCTTGAAGCCGCTGCGGCCGCATATCGCCGTGCGCTCGACAAAGACCCCAATTCCGTGCAGGCCAGCGCCGGCCTGGCCCACCTTCTCATCCTCCAGAAGGACTATCCGGGAGCCGAGACCTTCCTCCGTGCCGCGCTCCTCAAGAACCCTGACGACCCGGCGCTCATTGCTCAGCTCGCGACCGTGCTTGCCGATCAGGACAAAGCCGAAGCCCTCCCGCTCCTTGAGAAGCTTTATGCCGCGCATCCCGGCGACACAGCCGTCACTCGCATGCTGGCCGCAGTTCGCGCCGACGCCGGCGACTTCGCCGGCTCCGACCTGCTCTTTCTCCATCTCCTTGCTGCCTCCCCTGACGATCCTGAATTGCTGGTCGGTCACGGACAGAACCTGGTCCGCGAGGGCCAACCGGACCGGGCGTACGCGGTCTTTGAAAGGGCCACCCAGGCCGACCCGGCCAGCATCGACGCCTGGAGCGGCTTGGCCTTTGCCGCCTCGAAGACAGGTCATCCTGAAGTTACCTTGCACGCGCTCGCCATGCGCTCTCGCTACGCTCCCGAGAACCCTTCAACCCTCTTTCTCTGGGCCATCTCTTACGACTCACTGCATCAAAAAACCCTGGCTGCTGCCTACTACCGCCGCTTTCTGGACGCAGCCCGCGGCAGGCTTCCCGATCAGGAGTGGCAGGCCCGCCAGCGCCTGCAAATCCTGGAAAGATAGCCCTGACTGCGCCTGCGATCACGCAGGCATCGTTCCAATCCAGGACTCTGCCAACTCTTCTGGTACCAGCGTTCTTTGCATCATCAAAATCCCGCATCATAGTTCTTGCGGATTGTCATGTATTGTGCGTACTATTAGGGCAAGTTTTGGGGCAGAACCGCGTGGTAGGAGATTCCCTATGCGGACTGTGGTTCCCATCGCCGCGCTCCTCGTACTCAGCCTGAACATCGGTTCCGTGCGCGCTGCCTCTTCTGACAGTTCTTTGACCGATCAGCAGACCATTGAGGCGCTCGAGGCCCGAGCCAACCAGGCGGAGCCGCGCGACCAATGCTTCTTATATGCTCAGCTTGTCCAGCAGATGACGGAACTCAGCATCCGTCAATACCAGGCCGGCGACGTAACCAAAGCTACCGGATTGCTGCAGCAGATTCAGCGGATCGCGAAGAAGATCCACCTTACAGTTACCGATAACGACAAGCGCCTCAAGAATGCCGAGCTTATGCTGAGCCACACCGCTTTTCGGCTCAGCGAGATGGTTCAAGCCAGCAACGTTGAAGACCGGCCGCTGGTGGAGCAAACTCTCTCTCAGGTCACCGACGCGAAAAATGCAACCCTGCTGCAGGTCTTCCGCAGCAAGTAACCCCTCCTGTTCGAATCACCGCTTAACATCGCCCGCATTTCGTGCTTCAATGGATTCACTGTGCGCGGCTGTTCAGCCATTTTCGGTTCTCTGCCGTCTCGCGTGCTTTTATGCTGCCTGTTGATCGCGCCAGCCGCTGCCGGCGCATGGGGTAAAAACATTTCATCGCCTGCTTCGCACGCTTCGGCCCCGCCCACAGCGGCGAATTCTGCGCCAGCCAATAAGCCCGGGCCCGGAGAAACTGCTTCTTTAACGACAACTTCACGGGAAAAGGATCATCGTCACCCGCGCGATACCCAGCCCCGGCACACTCGCATCGACCCCTGCAAGCCTACGCTCGCCAATCCGCAGCCAAACTGCCTGTTAGCCGAAGAAGCAGACGTACTTCCGGAACTACCGGACCCCAAACACCACCGCCGGCACCAGAGACACAAATAGAAGGCCCATGCGCACCCTCGTCGCCGTTTTTGCGTCTCTGATCATCTCCGCGCCGCTTGCCGCCCAAAAAGACAAGCCCGAACCGTTGAGTCAGGCGCAACAGGACCAGATCGCCGAAGCCGGCATCGATCCTGTCGCCCGTGTCGGACTTTACGTCAAGTTTCTCGACGAGTATTCCGATACGATCAAGGGACTCACGACCCGCGCGCATACGCAGGCGCGCGTTCGGCGCATCGATGGTGAGCTTCAGAACTTCACCGCCCTCATGGACGAGCTCGGCGATAACCTAGACATCTACTCCGAGCGTAAGGCCGACATCCGCAAAGCGCTCAAGGGGCTCAACGACGGGGTCGCGGACTGGGAGGCGGTTCTGCACGGCCTGCCAAGCGAGCCCGGATTCGAGCTATCGCTCAAGGACGCACTCGACAGCGTCGGCGATCTCTCCGATCAGGCCAGGCAAATCACCTCCGACCAGGAGGCCTACTTCAAGGCTCATCCCGACCAAAAGGGCCAGGACCGTTACGAACCGAAATGAAAACAGAGCTTAGGGGCAGTTGTCAGGTTTCCGTAAGAATGCCGACCCTTAATGAAGGTCCTGCGGTCATCAATAGTCACTTTACAAATCGTCCCACCAGATCACCGACGGGGCTATCCGATCTGCGATCTCTGGAACCCGCCACCTGCTATTCTGCTTTCCGTGTCCCCCGATCTCGTCCCCATTTTCCAGCATGAGTACCGCGCCCTCCGCCCGCGGGCACCCATGCCGCCCTTTCACGTTCGCTTCCGACGGTTCACTTCGCTCAACACCACCATTCGCCTTCGCCAAGGCGAAATCTTCGTCAGCCTCTCCGATCTGCTTGAGGGCGCGCCAGAGTCCGTCCTTCACTCGATCGCCCACATTCTCGTGGCCAAGCTTTATCGCAAACCCGTCGCTGCCGGCCACAACCTCCGCTACAGGCGCTTCGCTTCATCGTCCGCAGTCACGCGCCAAACGGAACTGATCCGCCACGCGCGCGGAACCAAGCGCTATTTCGGCCCCGAGGGGCGCTACTTTCACCTCGAAGAGGTCTTCGACTCACTCAACACGCGCTTCTTTGGCGGCCTGCTCGGCCGTCCCGATCTCACGTGGAGCGAGCAAAATGCCAAGCGCTCGCTTGGCCACTACGATGCCGCCCACAACACGATCGTAGTCAGCCGAGTGTTCGATCGCCCTTCCAGCCCTCGCTACGCCATCGAGTACCTGCTCTATCACGAGATGCTCCACCTCAAGCACCCCATTAAGTCCCGCGGCCTGCGCCGCTGCATTCACTCTGCGGAGTTCAAGGCCGACGAATCGCGCTTCCCGCAGCTCAGTGAAGCTCTCGCGTTCATCAAGCGCCTCTAGCGCCGCCGGCCATACAAATTCTCAAACCGAAGACCTACGCTGAACGACGTCTCAGATCGCCGGTGCCTCAATTCGTCACAATCTGGGAACACTCCGCGGGTTTGCGGTGTCAAAGTCATGCAGAAAGCCGGTTGCGGAACGTTTCAAGGCAACCTTGCGTATTCCCTGCGAGCGAGTGGGGGCGTTTTTGCGTCTTTGTTACAGGATTTTTTCAACTGCTCTCTTTGGCCGGCCCTGGGGGTCTAACAACCATTGAAGATGAACCGCCGGCAAGTTCCGCAAAACTGCTTGACTCTTCCCCCGACGTACTGCTACAGTGTGTAACACTACGATCTGTAGCGCACAATCAGATGGTGGTTTCGCCCGTTGGCTTCCCAAAGGTGGACATGAATTGCTCCTCGCGTTTTCCACTGCTTTGCCTGGTTTTTGCTTCCCTGCTTCTGCCGCCTGCGGCGATCGCGCAGAGTGCTGTGCTGCGCGGCCAGGTCACTGATCCGAGCGGCGCGGTGATTCCCGGAGCAGCCATCTCGCTCACCGGCGGCGTCGAGCCAATCCAGACTCAATCTGGCTCGGATGGCCAATACTTGATTCGATCCCTCGCTCCCGGTTCCTACATCGTCACCGTGACCGCGAGCGGATTTGCGCCCCTCACCGTCCCTGATGTAACTCTCATCGCCGGCCAGTCAAAATCTCTCAATCTTCCGCTCGCCATCGCGGTTCAACAGCAGCAAGTCCAGGTGGAGGGAGAGACGCAGTCGGTTGGCATCAGCTCCGAACAGAACGCGGGCTCCATGGTCCTTAAAGGGAGCGACATCGATGCGCTCTCCGACGATCCCACCGAACTGCAAAACGAGCTGCAGGCTCTCGCCGGCCCGGCTGCAGGGCCCACCGGAGGCCAGATTTACATTGACGGCTTCGAAGGCGGACAGCTTCCGCCCAAATCCGACATCCTCGAGGTTCGCGTCAATCAAAACCCCTTTTCGGCCGAATACGACCGCCTCGGCTACGGCCGCATCGAGATCATCACCAGGCCCGGAACGCAAAAACTCCACGGCGAACTTGGCAGCTGGGGCGTCGACTCTGCGCTAAACACTGCCAATCCGTTCCTCGCCGGAAGGCCCGACTACTACCAATACTCCTATTGGGGCGATTTCAGCGGGCCGATCTCAAAGACAGCCACATACTTTTTCAGCGCCCAAAACCTGGAGCGGCACAACCAGAACATCGTCAACGCGCTGAATCCGGCCACCCTTGACTCCAACATCGTTCTAGCCGTCGCCAGCCCCATGCATTACTTCAACCTCACCCCACGCGTCGACTTTCAGATCACCAAGAACAACTTCATGAGCATTCGCGACCAATACGCGTACTACTCCATCGCGGGCGAGGGCCCGGGAACGCTTATTCTCGCCGATCAGGCCTCAAACGGCTTTAACTGGAGCAATGAAGTCCAGATCAACGACACCTGGGTCGTGAATTCTCATTTGCTGATGGAACCGCGCTTTCTGTGGCGCCGCATCGGCAACAACACCACCCCCGATTTCCTTACCCCCACGGTCACGCTCCAAAGCGCATTCACCACCGGCGGTTCAAGTTCAGGAACACTCCATGAGCACGAGGACGTCCTGTTCCTGCAGAACTACGGCACGGCGACCGCCGGCGCGCACACTCTGCGATTTGGCGCACGCGCGCGTGCCTGGCGCGACGCAAACTACACGACTTCAGGCGAGAACGGCAGCTATTACTTCACCAACGCGTCGTCCTACTCCGGTTGCGGAGCCAATCAATACAGCCCCGGCACCTGCGCTCCTTCGCTCTACTCGGCCACCATCATTGAGAACCCCCTCGCCCGTGCGCTGCTCTTCGACGGTTCGCTCTTTTTGCAGGACGACTGGCGCGTCAACCGCGCCCTCATCCTCGGCCTTGGCCTGCGCTATGAGGGGCAAAACTATATCCACGACCATGCTGACTGGGCGCCCCGCATCGCTTTTGCCTGGACACCTGGCCACCTCAAGACTCAGCCAAGAACTGTGATCCGGGCCGGTTACGGCTGGTTCTTCAACCGCTTCATCATGAACACAACCTTCAACTCCGGCAGCTCGCCCTACGTCATTGAGGCGATTCATGACAATCTCATCAACCAGCAGACCTACACCGTGACCAACCCAACTTTCTACAACCCCAGCGCGCCCGAGCCGGTTTCGGTCCTCAACGCTTCCACCGCGTCCACTCCCACCTTTCACTCCGTCGATCCGCACTTCCATGCCGCGCTCGATATGCAGGGCGGCATCGGGGTCGACCGGCAGATCACGAAAAAGATCACCGGCAACATCACGTACCTCTATACGCAGGGCGTGCATCAGTATATGACGAACAACGTCACAGCACCCACGTTCGACCTGGCCGACTACACGGTCACCGGCGCCACGCCCTCGGTCTACAATTACCAGTTCCAGTCCGAAGGCTTCTATCGCCAGTCCCAGCTCATCACAACTGCAAGCATCGCGCTGCGCAAGCTGACCCTCAATGCCAACTACGTCCTGAACCAGGCCAAAAGCGACACCCAGGGCATTAATTCATTTCCTTCTGTCGCCCAGGATCCCGGATTCGATTATGGCCGCGCACAGTTCGGCATACGCCAGCATTTCCTGGCGGTCGGCAGTTATTCCCTGCCCCGGGGCATTGTCGCCGGCGCTTTCTTCGTCACGCAGTCCGGCACTCCGTATAACCTCACCATCGGCGACGATCTCACCGGCAACAATCAGTTCAACGCGCGCCCCGGCTACGGCACGTGCGGGGATCCCGGCGTGATGCAAACGCAATATGGCTGTCTCGATACCGATCCCTCGGATAAGGATGAGACCATCATCCCTTACGGTCTCGCAACCGGCCCGGCAAATTACGCCCTCCACGTGCGCATCAGCAAGGTATTTGGAATCGGCCCCAAGATTGAAAAGGCCGGCGAAGGCGAATCGTTCACTCCCGGCCAGGGCAACGTCAGTAGCCGAGGCATCGGCGGCGGCGGAGCGTCGGTCCGCCTCGACGCTGCCGCCCCCCGCCGCTACAATCTCACCATCGCAGTGGGCGCAAACAACGTCCTGAACCACGTCAATCTCGGCACGCCCAACGGCGACCTCACTTCAAAGCTCTTCAACCAGACGCAGTCTCTGGCCGGCGGCCAGTTCGGCAACCCCACTCCCGGCACCCGCACCGTCGGACTCCAGGCGAATTTTTCGTTTTAGCAGGCAAGAATCAGGCGCCTGTTTTCAGCGCTCCGGTTAGTGTGCTGACCTTTGCCACATCGTGGCTTTTGCACCACGATTCCAATCCGTTCGCGAGCCGTTCCGCCGCGCGTGGATCAGCAAAGCTGGCCGTGCCCACCTCGACTGCCGTTGCCCCTGCCAGCATGAACTCCACGGCGTCCTCTGGCGTCATGATTCCGCCCATCCCCAGAATCGGAATTCTCACAGCCCGCGCCACCTCGTACACCATGCGCAGCGCAATCGGCTTGATCGCCGGCCCTGACAGGCCCCCGGTTACATTGCTCAGGCACGGACGCCGCGTCTCCACATCGATCGTCATGGCCCGAAACGTGTTCACCAGGCTCACCGCATCCGCGCCCGCCTCGGCCGAAATGCGCGCCATCTGAATCACCGACGTCACGTTGGGCGAGAGCTTCACAATCAGCGGCTGAATGGCCACTCTTTTGCTCCGCTCCACCAGCTCTTCCAGAGCATACGGATCAGCGCCGAATGTCATTCCACCTGCGAGCACATTGGGACATGATGCGTTCAACTCGTAGGCCGCAATTCCCTCCGCATCGTTGAGCCGGTCGATCACCCCGATGTAGTCGTTGACGGTTTGCCCAAATACATTCACGATCACGTGGCAACTCGGGTACCGGCTCATGGGCGGCAGCTTTCGCTTCAGGAAATCCTCGACTCCGACATTCTGCAAGCCGATTGCATTCAACATTCCAGCCGCCGTCTGCACGATCCGCGGCGGTTCGTGCCCGGCCATGGGCTCCAGCGAGATCCCCTTGGTCACGATCGCGCCCAGCCGTTCCAGAGAGACGATCTCCTCGAATTCGATGCCATACCCGAACGTGCCGCTGGCGGCAATCACCGGATTCTTGAGCTCCAGTCCGGCGAACGAGACTCTCATGTCCGGTTTCACGGTTCGGCAATCTTCCCTTCGTGGGGTTTCGTGGGACCGCGCCACATGCGCAGCGTCGGCACGGCTCTCCGACTCATCATAACTGGCGCGCGCCGTCGAGCCGTCCATGCCGCGCTCATGGCCGCGCAAAAAGCCCCTCGGCGAGCGCCGAAGGGCCTTGGTTTCAAGCCAGGAGCTGGAAGCATTCCAGCATTCAGCCACCTACTGGTCCACTGGGGTCCAGACTCGCGTTTCGGTCCACTGAGCGGAGAGGTGACAGCCCCCATCGGTGCCGTTGATCGTATAGATCAGACGATTCTCATCCAGGAAAAGGGCCCCGTACATTTTTGTGATACAACCCTGAGGATCCGTCCTGTTGATGACGATGGTGGCTCTGGTTGAGCGCAAAACGCCCGAAAAGGAGTGCCGGTACGCGCTGTCGGAACTGTTGAACCATCCGTTGATCCCGCACCCCGACTGCGTCACGTGCATTTCGGTCAGGTCAGGTGATGTTCGCCATTCGCCGCCGAGATTGATGCACTCGCCAGACGGTTGCCCCTGGCTGGCACTCGCTCCAGGCTGGGGTGCGTCGGCCGGCTCCGAGCCTGGTGCAGGCATCCCCGCCGAAAACGGCGCCCGTCCCTCCGGCACCGTAGATTTCGTGAAATGCATGACCGCGAGCACCGCGAGAAGAACAAGAGGCGCAACCACGCCTCCAACCCCAAGCCAGGTTCTCACATCCCGCCGATGGCGATCGGCGATGGCGTCGCTTTCGGGGGGCGAATGGCGCGGGATTGCTGTCCCATCCAGTTTCCGAATTCTCTTGATCTGGGTTTTCAACCCGTCAAGAATCTCGAACCTTACCTTGGCCCATCTCGCGTCGCTGTCGGTATAGTCGATCAGCGGGCTCGACTCTGGCATCATATGACGGTCCGCCAGCACCGGGTATTCGTTCCACTCGCACGGCTCCAGAAGAACGGGAGCAATCAACATCTCCCCTCGGCTCGCGCGTTCCTGGATGCGGGCCATCTCCACGCTTTCGATGAACTGCGAGTTAAGAAAGTGCTGGCTTATGATGAGCAATGCGATCTGGGCGCGATCGATTTCTGACTCGATCAGCTTTCGATACTCGTCGGCGATGACCAGCTTCCGGTCAATCCAGAACTCAATGTTCTGCTTGCGCAGCGACTCAGCCAGAAAGGGGATGAGATTGAACCGATACGCTGGATCGAGCCATCGGCTGTCCTCGTGCGCATAGCTGACAAAGACTCGGATTGGCTTTTCCGGCGAATTGGATTGAACTGTCTCAGTCATCGCATTCGAGGAAACCGGGGCAGACAGGTTCACGATAGCTTAAGGAGCCAACATAGCTGGGGATTTCTGCGCCCTTTGAAAGGCTCCGGCGCCGTTCCGAAAGGGCCCGCGAAAGGGTGCTCGCGGCTTGATAGCGATTCCCGCACCGTCAATCTTCATCCAGGCACGGCAAGAACATCCGGCTCGCACAAGGCGGCCTCTGCCTTTGGCCTTTCCCTGGTCGGCGATTCCCCTCCTCTACGCCGTCACTGCCTCGCTCGCGTCCACCTTCACCGGAGTCAGCCAGCCAAACCGGTCCGGCTTCAGGCCGTTGGCAATGCCGAAGAACTCGTCGGCAATCTTCTTCGTTATCTCGCCCGGCTTTCCGTCGCCAATCAGAATGCGGTCGATCGACCGGATCGGCTGTACCTCCGCGGCCGTCCCTGTAAAGAAAACCTCGTCGGAGATGTACAACAGCTCGCGCGGAATCGACTGCTCGGTTACCGTAAAGCCAAGGTGACGCGCGATGGTCAGCACGCTGTCGCGCGTGATCCCCGACAGCGCCGAATTCGCGAGCGGCGGCGTAAACAACACGCCGTTGCGCACAATAAAGATGTTCTCGCCCGATCCCTCGCTCACGAGGCCGTCAACGTCCAACGCAATCCCTTCCTGATAGCCGTTGGCCTCGGCTTCCATCTTGATCAATTGCGAGTTCATATAATTCGCGCCGGCCTTGGCCAGAGCCGGCATTGTGTTGGGCGCCAGCCGGTTCCAACTTGAGATGCAAACATCCGCACCGCCATGCCCCGCAAGATACTTGCCCCATGGAAAATTCGCAATGTACACGTCGAGCGGAGACCCCTTTGGATTCACGCCAATCTCCCCGTACCCGCGCAGCACGATGGGTCTGATGTAGCACGGAGCTACGCCATTCGCCTCGATGGTCTCCACCACACCCGCGCAAAGTTCTTCCAGCGTGAAGGGAATCTCCATGCGGTAGATCTTGGCCGAGTCCAGCAGCCGCTGCATGTGTTCGGGCAGCCGAAAAACCGCTGACCCTTGCGGCTGTCCGTAGCAGCGCACACCTTCGAACACGCTTGACCCGTAGTGAATCACGTGGCTCATCACGTGAATCGTCGCTTCTTCCCAAGGAATCAGAGTGCCATTGTGCCAGATCTTTTCAGTGGTTTGGATAGGCATGGGGGTTGGGGGGCTCCTTCATCTCAAAAACAGACGCACCTCTGACAAGGTTGTCATGTTTGCCGTTTGAAGGCAAGCGCCGGTCGTCATTACCTCACCCCCGCGCTGCTCCCCGTTTCCGGGCCGCCATGGCGCGATTCCCGGCTTCAACCGTCGCTTTCTTCTGTCCCAAACCGCCGCCCCCACGATACAATCCCAGCAATCGGACCCGCAAATCGCCAAAGAACCCGCGCCGCGCTTTCCGGAGGCAACCAGATGGGCGAGATCTTGAAAGTCTGCTGGGACCTGTTTACCATCCGTCATTACCAGCGCCAAGGGATGAAACTTTCCGCGGGCGATTATCTTGTCGCCATAGGATTCGTGCTCTTCCTCTATGCCACCGGGGTGTCTGCGGCAGTCCTCTACCAAAACCATCCGCAATACAAGTGGGTGCTCACTGTGACCCTTGTATTCGACGGACTCCTGACCATCGCGATGTTGGTCTGGGAAGTTAAATGGTGGATCAGGCACCGTGCCGCCGCCCTCGCCGCGCGAGCCATGCAAACGAATCAGTCCGGGCAGTAAATCCCGCCAGGAGGTGTTGCGACAATGTGGTGGATTCTTTTCGTCGTCCTGGTGCTCATCATGGCCTTCGCACGCTATCAAAGCGCGAAGCGTGCAGGCCTCTGGAGCTGGTCAAAGTTTTCTTCACACTCGGTTTTGCCGCGGTTGTATGCACCATCATCTCGGCTCCCGTGCTTCTGATGAATATGAACAGCCCATTCTTCTGGCCGGTTTACGCTGCCAGCTGGGTAGTGGCGATCATCCTTTTTGTCTGGTACATCATCAAGGCGCGGCGCTGGAAGCTTCCCAACGGCAGAACCTCCCTGGAAGCCGACCGCGACCAGCAGCCGCCGCCATAGCCTCCTGGAGTCGCGGCCTCGCTTCAACAGCCTCGCGCGCATCATGGCATCTTGCCGTCGAAACATCTCGCTGACACCGGTCCCGTCTGAATCTGACGCTTTCATCTCGACTTCATTACACTTATGGTGTCAAGCGGAGGAGGATTAAACCAGATGCCTGCAGTTTCACACCGCGCAAAGATGCAAAGCATCTTCGCGGCTGCAGCAACCGCTCTCTTTTTAAGCTCAACTGTGAATGGGCCGCCGGTTCGGGCACAGCAAATGCCCACCATGATCGGGGACCAGGACCAGCAGCCGCCTACTGTTTTAGGGAGTTCCCCGCTCTACAGCCTGTCCCGAGCCACCGGATGGATCAATTCCCCGCCTTTGACGGCCAAGGAACTCAAAGGCAAGGTCGTCCTCATCGACTTCTGGGCTTATTCCTGTATCAACTGTATCCGCTCAATTCCTTACCTTCGTGCATGGGCAGAAAAGTACAAGGACAGCGGGCTGGTGGTCATCGGAGTTCATTCGCCGGAATTCGACTTTGAAAAGCAGGCGCCAAATGTCGAGAAGGCAGTGCAAAAGTTCGGCATTACTTATCCTGTCGCGCTCGACAGCAACCTCGGCATCTGGAATGCGTTCGACAACCAATACTGGCCCGCGCACTACTTCATCGATGCCAAAGGAAAGGTGCGCTACGAGCACTTCGCCGAGGGCAACTACGACCAATCCGAACGTTGGATCCAGGAGTTGCTGAAAGAGGCAAACGCGAAGCCGATTCATCCGGCTGCGGTGAGTATTCAAGCACAGGAGATTCAGGCGCCCGCCGATGCAAACGACATTCGTTCGCCGGAGACCTATATCGGCTATGCCCGAGCTCAGAACTTCGCATCGCCGGGCGGGCTCAAGCGAAATGCCGAGCGGCTTTACATTGAGCCCACGCGGCTGCGACTGAATGAGTGGGGGCTTGTGGGCGATTGGGTCGATCGCGAGCAGGTCGCCGTACTCAATTCTGCCCGAGGGAGGATCGTGTTTCATTTTCACGCCCGCGATCTGCATCTCGTACTCGGCCCCGGCGCCGACGGTAAGCCGATTCGCTTCCGGGTCACCATTGACGGACAGGCACCCGGAGAAAATCATGGGGTTGATACGGATGCCGAAGGCAATGGTGTGGTTTCCTCATACCGGCTGTATCAGCTCATCCGGCAAAAGGACGCCGTCTCAGACCACATTTTCGCCATCGAGTTTGAAGACTCTGGAGTTCAGGCATATTCCTTCACTTTCGGATGAAGACACGGGGCCCGGGGAAGTCTTCCCCTGCTCCCATCGGTGTTGATCGGAACACGCTATAGTCCGTGGAGACGGGGCCTGCCCTGCGCGGCTTTATCGCGCCGCGAACTCCGGAACGGCCACCGTATACGGTGGAAGAACTCCGTACTCGGCCGCCATGCGGAAAAAGGCGCGCATGCCTTCAACGCATTCCTCGTCGAGCACATAGTGGATGTTGGATGCCAGATAGGTTCGGATGGTCTGCTCCGGGATTGGAAACCGATCCGACCACTCGGCTACGAGCGCATCGATGTGCGCGAGGCCATGATCGCGCGAAAGGATAAAGTCTTCGGCCACACTAAGGTCCAATGAGCTGCTGCTCGAGACGCCGTGGTGCACGGCCGCCCAGATGGCCGAAACAAACGGAAGCCCCGTCAGCGCGCGCCACTCTTCGGCCAGGTCGAGATACAAGAGCTCTTCGCCGCTGCGTTCAAACCGGTTGTGCCGTTCTTCGAGAGCCAGCAGCGCCGGATCGCCAATAAGAATTGCCGCATCCGCGCGCTCCAGCATGGCATCCAGGTCAGCCGCCATGGGCAGGAACGGAACCTCCGCATTACCCCACATATGGAACATCATGCGCACATAGGCGAGCGTCGTCCGGCTTGCGGAATCGGCTGCCACCGAGCGCAGCTTTTTGAGCGGATGGCTGGCCCGATGCACGAGGATCAGCGAGCGGACGCGGCCTTTTGACGCGATCGTGCAGCCGGGAAGAATCTGCAGCCCGGGCGTGGTGGGCAACGAAGCAATGGGAATCAATCCAATGTCAGCCCGCCCATCGGCGAGCCGCGCCGCGCACTCCGACGGCGTCATGCGGTCGATGCGATAGCGGCTGGCCAACGCCTCGTTCTGCGGCGCATGCTCAAAATCCCACATCAGCGGCGTGGGATTCAGAAATCCGATCGCCGCGATCCGCAAACGCGTCTCCTGCACGGGGCTCACATCTCTTAGACTACCAATCTCCGAGTCTGGATTCGCGACCTGGACGCACCAGGGTAAGCAGAGTCGTCACCTCCGCCGTG
>JASHSG010000323.1 GCA_030040935.1 Acidobacteriaceae bacterium
ACCAGAATTTCAGACCTGTGGTCAGACCACACTTTGGAGCGCGAGTAGTTTCATACACGGGGTCGGCGGCTGTCAATAGGGAAATTCCCGATCGCTTTCCGAAAATTAAAAGTAATTTCTTTTGTTCTATGAGAACACGGAGAACGATGAAATTGGTCGGCTGTCGAAGAATTCCGGGCCGGAGCTCGCGCTTGAGACTCGCCGGTTTCAGGCGCAAGAAGGGAAAGGAGATATAGGAAGGCGGCGCCTCCGCCGCGGTCGCATTCATCGAAACCCGGAGACAGGTTCCGATGGTTTACACCAACGGAACGATGAAGAGAACGAAAGGATTTTCTGGTGAGAAATGACAATTGCGAGAGGATTGCCTGTTCCGCAGAGGGAGTTTCGCCGAAAACTGCGCGACTGAAATAGAGAACCGGTCAGGCCGCTCGGCCGCTGTGCGGCAAGCCGCGCAGAGCCCACGCCCGGTTTGGGCCGGAAATGGACGATCCGCAGCGCGTGGCGCAACTAAGCAGCGGATGCGGCGCGGGGCTGTTTCTTTTTTGCCGCACCCGACAAGCGTTTGCGGCCCGTGGGGCGCTCCATTCCTTGTGCGATTTGCGCCATGCGCAGATGCTGCTCCATCAGGTTGTGCGCCTCTTTCGCGTTGCGCGCGCGAATGGCGCGATAAATCTCGCGGTGCATTTCGGCAGATTCACGCATGTCGGTCGATCGTTCGACGGTTTTGCGGCGGGAATCATAGAGCGCGGAAGTAATGGTCTCAATAATCGCGGCGAGAATTGGGTTTCCGGAGGCCTGAGAAACAATGCGGTGAAAGAGCAGATCGTGGATCAGGTACTCGGTAGGGCTGCTCATGGAGGCGAACATGTCAGCAACTTCTTCGGCGAGGGCGGAGAATTGCTCCTGCTTGCCGCGCTCGGCGGCCAGAGCGGCCAGATGGCTTTCGAGAATAATACGGGCTTCGAACATTTGCCAGGACTGAAAGCCATGCAGGGCGCCGATGAGGCTGAGGGAGGCGGTTCCAAATTGAGGGGGACCGTCGGCAACAAAGGTGCCGACGCCGTGGCGGATCTTCATGACGCCCATGGCGGCCATGTAACCGATGCCAGTGCGGAGGCTGGCGCGGCTGATTCTGAGCGAGCGCGCGAACTCGCGCTCGGGCGGAATCTTGTCGCCGGGCTGCAGGGTGCCGCTCTCAATGAGAGAACGGATGTGGTTAACCACTTGCATTGTTCGATGAGTATTTGGTTCTTCTTCCTTTAGCCTCGGCATAGGATCGGCTAACCTCTTACGGTGCGGAAAATCAGCGTCACAGCGAGATTATCACTGAAATCGGGGATATGGTTCGAGAAACTTCGGGAAGGCGCAAAAGGGATGGCGCAAAGGCCGGCGAACGGGCTTTCCGTGTATACTTCCGGTCTGACCTCTCAATCAGGGGTGGTTCAATAGGCCGGTGCACGAGACGATTAGAATGAAAGCCATGTTGCTCCACGACGACCGATTATTTCCTGCCGAAGCATGTGCACGTAACGTCGCCCGTTCCTTATATGAGCATGTCCGCAGGCTTCCCATCATAAGCCCCCACGGGCATACGCAGGCCGCGTGGTTCGCCGACAACAGCCCGTTTCCAGACCCGGCAACGCTTTTCGTACAGCCTGACCACTACGTGTTCCGCATGCTCTACAGCCAGGGGATCTCGATGGACGATTTGGGCATCGGGCAGGCGGTCATCAAGGATCCGCGGAAGGTGTGGCGCATTTTTGCACAAAATTATTATTTGTTCCGTGGCACGCCGACGCGAATGTGGCTCGACTACGCGTTTCAGGAGTTGTTCGGCTTGAGGGAGCGGCTCAGTGAAAAAACTGCCGACTATTCCTTCGACGTGATTGCGGAGAAGTTGCGCACGCCCGAATTCTTGCCGCGTGCGCTTTACGAGAAGTTCAACATTGAGGTTTTATCGACGACGGAATCTCCCCTGGACCCGTTGAAATCCCACCAGGCCATTCGCGATTCGGGGTGGAAGGCGCGGATTGTTCCGGCGTTTCGCCCCGATTCGGTGGTGGACCCGGAATTCAAGGGATTTCCGGGACTGGTAGCGAAGCTGGGCGAACTGCACGGCGAAGACAGCTCGACGTGGAATGGCTATTTGAATGCGTTGATGAAGGCGCGTGAACGCTTCAAGGGGCTGGGGTGCACATCGACGGACCATGGACACACTACGGCGCGCACGGCGGACCTGCCGCGAGGCGAGGCGGAGACACTTTTTGGCAAAGTGATCGGGGGCAAGGCGGATCAGGGAGAGCAAGAGCTTTTCCGTGCTCAGATGCTGACCGAGATGGCGCGGATGAGCGTGGAAGACGGCCTGGTGATGCAGATTCATCCGGGAGCGGTGCGCAACCATAATCGTTTTGTGTACGAGCGCTATGGCCGCGACATGGGCTGCGATATCCCAAGACCAACGAACTACGTGGACGCGTTGCGGCCACTGCTTGACCGGTTCGGGAACGAACGCAACCTGACCATCATTCTGTTCACGCTGGATGAGACCACGTATAGCCGCGAGTTAGCGCCGTTGGCGGGGCATTATCCAACTTTGCGCCTGGGACCGCCGTGGTGGTTTCATGACAGTCCCGAGGGAATGATGCGCTTCCGCGAGCAGGCAACGGAGACGGCCGGGTTTTATAACACGGTGGGATTCAACGACGACACGCGGGCGTTTCTTTCGATTCCGGCCAGGCACGACGTGGCGCGGCGGGTAGATTGCGCGTTTCTGGGCAGGCTGGTGGCCGAGCACCGATTGGACGAAAACGAAGCGCACGAAGTGGCGCATCAATTGACGTACGACCTAGTGAAGAAGGCGTACCGGCTTTAGGAAAGCCACCGGCCGTCAGCTTTCAGCTCTCAGCCCGGGAAGCGGCGAGGCCCGCGAGAGCAGGTGTTGCGGAGACGGTGGGAAGAAAGTTGAGTTTGCCCCATGAGCCTTTATTGTTCGGTGGGAAGCGTCGGGACAGATCTCTCGGACAAGCAATTGAAAGAACTGCTGTTGGAGAGCCTGGCCAAGCTGGGTACGCGGAAGAGCGTTCTGGCTGTGCCGCCCGACCAAAGCCGTGAGCACTCGCGGGCCGGCGACCTGACGCGGTATGCGTGGGAGCTCTATGGCGAGCGGATGAAGGCCGTGCTGCCGGCGATCGGAACGCACACGCCGATGCGGCCGGAGCAGATCGCGCACATGTTCGGCGGCATGCCGGTGGAGTTGTTTCGCGTGCACAACTGGCGGACGGACATCGAGACCCTGGGCGAGCTACCGGCGGAGTTCATCCGGGAACAATCGGAAGGCAAACTGAATTACACGTGGCCCGCGCAGGTGAACAAGCTGATCTCGCAGGGCGGATTTGATTTGATTCTTTCGATCGGTCAGGTTGTGCCGCACGAAGTAATTGGAATGGCGAATCACTCGAAGAACATTCTGATCGGCTCCGGCGGGCGCGAGGGAATCAACCGGAGCCATTATCTGGGCGCGGTTTACGGCATGGAACGGATAATGGGCAGGGCCGACAACCCCGTGCGCAGCGTGCTGAACCGGGCGTGCGAAAAGTTCCTGGGACACCTGCCGATTGTGTACGTGCAGACGGTAGTGGGGCGCGGGAAAAACGGCGGGCTGGCAGTGCGCGGGCTGTTCATCGGCGACGACCTTGAGTGCTTTCTGAAAGCGGCGGAGCTGAGCCTGAAGGTGAACTTCGAGATGCTCGACGAGCCGATCAGGAAAGCGGTTGTGTATCTGGATCCGAAGGAGTTCCACAGCACGTGGATCGGCAACAAGGCGGTATACAGGACGCGCATGGCGCTGGCGGATGGGGCAGAGCTGATTATTCTGGCGCCCGGAGTGAAGGAATTCGGTGAAGACAGGGGAATCGATGCGCTGATCCGAAAATATGGCTATCACGGCACTCCCGCGACGTTGAAGGCAGTGGAAGAGAATGCCGACCTGGCCGCGGACCTGAGTGCGGCGGCGCATCTGATTCACGCTTCGTCCGAGGGGAGATTCACCATTCGCTGGTGCCCGGGGCAATTGAGCCGTAAGGAAATCGAGAGCGTGGGATTCGAATACGGAGATTTAAGGACGACGACCGCGCGTTACGACCCGGAAAAACTACGCCACGGATGGAACCAGACGGGAGGCGAGAGGATTTTCTTTGTGGCCAACCCCGGGCTGGGGCTGTGGGCACACCGCAGCCGGTTTGAGAGCAGAGGCGCGCCTGCATTGGCGCACAGTCGTGCAGAATAGGTGACCGGCAGGGCGAGAAAGACAAGGACGAAAGGCTTCGCAGGGCGGGGCGAGCATGGGACTGGAGCTTTGAAACTGAACAAATATTCCGTTGGCACCGGGGACCGGTTTGCGCACCAGGCCAAGGCGCAATTGCAGGCGTGTGTGAGGGCTTTAGAGAACGGGGTTGAAGTGGTTCCGGTGTGGAACAAGTCGAACCGCGAGCACATGATCATCGGCTCCGATCCGGAATCAGTTCGGCGGGCGGCGGATGCGGCGGTGAAGGCTCTGGGGTGGAAGCTGCCGTACTTCTGCGACGCCGACCACATTACAGCCGCGACGGTGGAGCGCTTTCTCAGGCCGTGCGATTTTTTCACGTTCGACGTGGCGGATTTCATCGGGCAGCCCGCACCGGCAGCGGATATCGAGAATTTTGTGAAGCGGCATCCGGAGTTGCAGGGGAGCATTGAGCTGGCCGGCGCCGATGAGCCGTTCGAAATTACAGCCGAGACTTTGCGAGCGACCGCAGAGAAGTTTCTGGCGGCGGTGAAAAAGGCCGGGGACGTCTACCGGCGGGTGCAAGGCGCACGCGGCGCAGGGAACTTTATTTCTGAGGTCTCGATGGACGAGACCGATCGCGCGCAAAGCCCAGTGGAGCTGCTGATTATTCTCGCCGGCATCGCCGACGAAGGCATTCCGGTGCAGACGATCGCGCCAAAGTTCAGCGGGCGATTCAACAAAGGCGTGGATTACGTGGGCGACGTGGCGCAGTTCGAACGGGAGATGGCGCTGGACGTGGCGGCGATCGCTTACGCGGTGAAGCAATATGGGCTGCCAGCCAATCTGAAGCTGAGCGTGCACTCGGGCAGCGACAAATTTTCGATTTATCCGGCGATTCACGCGATCATGAAGCGGCTCGACGTTGGGGTACACCTGAAGACGGCGGGGACAACTTGGCTCGAGGAACTGATCGGGCTGGCTGAGGCCGGGGGCGAAGGATTGGCTCTGGCCAAAGAAGTGTATGCCGAAGCACTGGCGCACCGCGAGGAGCTGTGCGCACCCTATGCCACGGTGATCGACATCGATCCCAGGAAGCTGCCTTCAGCCGATGCGGTGCGGGGATGGACCTCAGACGAGTACACATCGGCTTTGCGGCACGTGGAGTGCTCACCCAAATACAACAGCAGCGTGCGGCAGCTGCTTCACGTGGGATTCAAAGTGGCCGCGAAGATGGGAGACCGCTACCTGGCGCTGCTCGAAGCCAATGAAGCGGTGATCGCCAAGAACGTGACCGAAAATCTCTACACCCGGCACATCGCGCCTGTATTCTTAGGGAGCAGCTTCTGAAATCCGGTATTGGTTCGGGCCGAGCTGTTCCCCAAAAGATCCCCGCG
>JASHSG010000324.1 GCA_030040935.1 Acidobacteriaceae bacterium
ATTATCGAGCGCGAGGGGATGGCGAACGCGGCGATCGTGGGAGAGTTCATGCTGGAGCGGATGCGCGGCTGGATGAAGAGCCATCCGCTGGTAGGCGACGTGCGCGGACGCGGGCTGATGATTGGCATGGAGATTGTGAAAGACAAAGCGACGCGAGAGCCGGCGGTGGAGCTGCGCAACCGCATCGAAACCTTGGCATTTGAGCGCGGCTTGATGACGCTGGGGTGCGGAGAGACCTCACTGCGTCTCTCGCCTCCGCTGATCGTGAGCAAGGAAGAAGCCAGCGTCGCACTCGACATCCTGGAAGAAGCGCTGACCCTCGCGGAAAAGGAGCTGGAACAGAGCGCAGTCGCGGCCGTGGCGCGGTGATTGCGGCCACAGACTTGGGCCTTTTGCCGGGTCAGGATTCAGGTAGATAAGGCTGGGCAGTGGGACGGGTGGCACAGATACGAAATGCGCTGTTGGACCGGGCGATTACCGGCCTGGACCGGGTTGCAGGGCGCAGAGGCCGGAGTTCTGAGCGGCCGGCTCATCTGCTCACTGGAGTTGAGGGCGAACGGGCGGCACGCGTCTACCTGCAGCGCAAAGGCTACGTGGTGACGGCGCAACGGTGGTCGAGCGGGAATGTACCAGGCGACCTGGACCTGATTGCATGGCGGGGAGTGCTGCTCTGCTTCGTGGAAGTGAAGACGCGCACGGCGCACGACATGGCGCCCGCTGAAGCTGCCATCGATGGTCACAAACGCGACGTGCTTCGGCGCCTGGCCCGCCAGTATGTGCGGCAACTACCCGATAATTCCTCACCACAGGTTCGCTTCGACGTGGTAAGCGTGTATCTCTCGCCGGGACGGGCGACGGAGATCGCTCATTTCGAGAACGCTTTTGGATGGAAAGAGCGACGTGGGAGCGAGCGATGAGGTTGGTAATGCCCCGAGGCGCCAAGCAGGAAAACTACATCGTTCGGAGTCTTATCAGGGATGTTTTCCGAGAGAAAAAGGCCGCGCTTCGACACGCCGCTCAGCAAGGCGAGGCGGAGAAGATTCGCTTTTGAAAATTGTTCGCAGGAAACTCCACAATTCCAGAGATTGCTGCTGAACGAATACAGAAAACCAGAGAAATAAATCGGTTTTCCGAGTACGCTAAGTTACGGCGTATGAGGCAATTGCTCGCTAAATCGTTCAAATTCGAGTCGCGGAGGAATGAGATCCACGATGGGAGTTCTTCGCTAAATCGCTTTTTTGGCGGGGTAATCAACTTTTAGATTGACAAAGAATCTTGGGGTGTCTATAGTTCCTGACGCGCAGAGGAACCGTGTGTTTCTGCGGTGAAAATCTGTTGCGCTCGACCTGCGGGGTGCTGCGAGGGTCGAGATTTTAGGAGGAGATAAGTGATGAATCGAAACGGTCTTACCAGAGGGGGCTTCAGGTGGGTAGCGGTTCTGCCGCTGCTGGTTCTGGCGCTCGTGGTTCTCGGCTTGCCGTCGACCCTGAGAGCGCAGGTCACCGCGACGCTTACCGGAACGGTGGAAGATCAGTCGGGCGGCGTGATTCCAGCCGCTAATGTGACGCTGACCAATGAGGCAACGAAATTCGCCACGGTGGACACGACCAACGGTGCCGGCCTCTATGCGTTTCCGTCATTGACGCCGGGCACCTACGACATCAAGGCGTCAGCAAAAGGGTTCAAGTCCAAAGAGGTCACCGGCATCGTATTGAACGCCGGCGATGTAAAGACGGTTCCCGCCCTCGATCTGACCGTGGGCGCCGAATCGCAGACCATCACTGTCTCGGCAACGGCGGAGATGATCCCCGTCGAGAACGGCCAGAGGCAGGACGTGCTGAGCAGAGAAGATATCGACAATATGGCGCTTGAAGGCCGCGATACGACAGAGCTGATGATGGCGATGCCCGGCGCGGTAACGGCGTCTTCCAGTCTCACCAACACCTCTCCGACATACGGCGACCTGAACGTCACCGTTGACCAGGCGGCGGTGGGCAGCGGCGTCTATCTGAGCGGCTCGATTTACCGCGGCGGCACGTCGATCGAGGTTGACGGCGCGCAAACGATTGACATCGGCGACATGGCCTCATCGCTTGTGGTCATCGATCCCGAGATGACAGAGCAAGTGAGCGTGCAGTCCTCGAATATGAGCGCCGACCAGGCGTTCGGCCCGGTGGTGGTGAGCACCATCAGCCGCTCAGGCAGCGCGAACTATCACGGTGAAGGTTACTTTGACGCGCGCAACAACGTGCTGAATGCCAACGGCTGGCAGCAAAAAGATACGACGCCGATTACTCCGCTGGGACCGCAGCACTATTACTATCCGGGCGGCAGTTTTGGCGGGCCAGTTCCGGAAACGCACAAGCATCTCCTCTTCTGGGGTGGCTACGAAAAGTGGCTGCAGAACCAGGGCAACGCCAACGTATTGACGTCCTACATTCCCAGTCCGGAGATGATGTCAGGCGACTTCTCGACCGACAACACCGACAACACGGGAATCTGCCCGCATGGATTCATCCTTGGCGCCCAGAACAACGGCGGCGTAGGGGCGCAGAGCCCATCATCGCCGTTTGGCGGCTACGGCGGCAGCGGCTGGTGCAGCGACCTTAGCACGACGGTGCTGGCGAATGGAACCACCTACTCACCGGCGCTGCCGACATTGACCCCAACCGGAACGTACACATCCGGATCCACGGTATACAACACGGATGCGGGGCAGAAGTTCCCGTCGGGATTCCTTGATCCGGGCGCGGCGGCTTTAGCCAAGATCTGGCCCAAGTCGAATATCACCCCGAGCGCGAGTGTTTGCAACGGTTGCAACTACTACCAGCCGATCGTGAACATCGATAACGGGTGGATCTGGCGTGTGCGCATGGATTACCTGTGGGGCGATAACACCAAGATCTACGGCAGCTACGAGCAGGCATACAGTTCGGGATTCGCGCAAGGCAATGGCGCGCACCTTTACTGGACGCCGGGTAACGCCATCCCCTTCCCGGGTGGCGGCGAGGTGGAGAACAACTACGGCAAGGTCATGGCCGGCCACATCGTACACAACTTCAACGCCACGACGACCAACGACTTCTTGGCGGCATGGGCGTTCGGCAGCTACCCGTTCACGACGCCAAATCCGTCGGCGGCGTTCAGGACCACGCTGGGCTACACCTACGGCAAGGTGTTTAATACGCCGTCGGCGAACATTCCCGCGTACAACAGCAATGGAAACATCCCTGATTTCTCGCAGGCGTCGATCTTCGAGAACCCTGTGGGGAAATATGCAGTGAAGAAGGAAGCACCGCAGTTTGGCGATACGCTGACCAAGGTGTGGGGAACACATACCATCAAGATCGGTGGATTCACGCAGACCACGGATAACTACCAGAGCTCATTTAGCTACGATGAGGACGGCATCATGAGCTTCAGTCCCGCCCAGCATCCGAACCTGCTCAGCACCAACTCCCTGGGTGTACCGACATACGGCCAGACCATCGGCTCGCCATTCAACGGAGTTGCGCAGTTCGTGTCCGGCATGTTGAGCGGTTACAGCGAGAACAACGCGGCGCCGATTGGCGACGTGGCCCAACAGTCGACAGCAGCATTCGTGGACGACACCTGGAAGGCCACGCGCCACATGACGCTGGAGCTTGGTATCCGCGTCGAGCACGTGGGCCACTGGTATGACCGTGACCACATTGGTCTGGCGGTGTTCTATCCCAATCGCGTACTGAACGATTACTTTACCGGCAAGTACGCTCCTGGATACTACTGGCACGCAATCGACGCCGGCGTACCGCTTAGCGGCCAACCAAACCGCTTTGCGTACCCCGATGCACGATTTGGGTTGTCGTACGACGTCTTCGGCACGGGCAACACCGTTGTCCGCGGCGGATGGGGCGTATATCGTTACGTGACTCAGGTCAACACCGTCGCCAACGGAGAGGCGCAGGGAACCGCAGCGGGTGTGTCGGCGTATGGCCAGCCCGGGTCCTCAATCCTCGAGATGCAGTATGTCCACAACCAGGCCATTGCGGCCTGCCCGTCGGCGGGCAAAGCGCCGCCTTGCGGCGTACAGGGAAGCCAGACGGGACTGGACGCGAGCGACTACGGCCAGCCGATGACCCAGGCCTATAACCTGACCATCGATCAGAGACTGCCCTGGAGCTCACAACTTGAAGTTGCGTATGTGGGCAGCTCTACCAGCCAGCTGGTGGATGGCGGCGAGGATATTTCGGGCAGCAGCTACACCAACCTGACCGACCAGAACAAGACGCCGATAGGGGCTCTGTTCC
>JASHSG010000325.1 GCA_030040935.1 Acidobacteriaceae bacterium
GCTTTCGATTGGCATTGGCGAGGGTCCGGCGGAGATGCACCAGGCGCTGGATCTTTGCCGCGAGTTCAACGGGCGGCCAGGACTGCCGCGGCTCTATGCGAGCGCCGGAATCTATCCCCATAACACGCCGGACGCCGATGAGAGCGCCTTGGCCAGGCTCGATTCGCTTCTGGCAGAGCCGGAGGTGATCGCCTGCGGCGAAATCGGACTCGACTACTATCACGAGGGCGCGGCGCACGACGTGCAGCGGACCGGCCTGATACGCCAACTCGAGATTGCCGCGGCGCGCCAGCGGCCCGTCCTGATTCATTGCCGTGGCACCAACGAGTCCACCGACGCCTGGGACGATCTTTTCGTGGTCTTGGACCAACATTGGAGGAAAACGGGTTTAGGCGGCATCATGCACTGCTTTGGCGCGGGCTGGGAGCAGGCTCGCCGCTCGCTGGACCTTGGATTTCTGGTCTCGTACGCGGGCAACCTGACCTATCCAAAGGCGCAGCCGCTCCGCGATGTTGCGTCCCGCATGCCCCTGGATGGCATCCTCGTCGAAACGGATGCGCCCTGGCTTGCGCCCGCCATTCATCGCGGCCAGCGCAACGAACCTGCGCTCGTAGTGGAGACGGCTCAGGTCCTGGCCGGGCTCCTTAATGTCACACCCGATGAAATCGCCGCCGCGACGGCCGCGAACTTCTTCCGGCTGTTTCACCTCCCGCCGGACGTGGGAAACTGATAGAGATACCGTCGGCAGTTGCCCGCCGGCCACTTTTGAGGACCTATCAGCCATGGCACAGGACAATTCATTCGACGTTGTGAGCAAGATCGATTTGCAGGAGGCCCGCAACGCCATCGACCAGGCGATGAAGGAAATTCGCCAGCGCTTTGACCTGAAGGATACGCACTCCGAGGTTAACCTGGAGGGCCAGGACACAATCCAGTTGGCTTCGAGCAACGAGTACAAGCTCGAGGCGGTTAAAGGCATTCTCTGCCAGAAGCTGGTCAAGCGCGGCGTCTCACTCAAGAACCTGACCTATGGCAAAGTTGAGCCCGCGACGGGCCAAAGCGTGCGTCAGACGATCAGCCTTCAGCAGGGCATCCCCGTGGAAAAGGCAAAAGAGATCGTGCGGCTTGTGAAGGATTCGAAAAAGAAGGCGCAAGCCAGCATCCAGGGCGACACCGTCAGAATCTCCAGCAAGGACCGGGACGAATTGCAGGCCATCATCGCGATGCTGCGCGGCAAGGATCTCGGGCTGGAGCTGCAGTTCACGAACTATCGGACGAACTGACCGCGGGTCGCGATGCTTTAAACAGAGGCTGCTTATGGCGAGAGAAATTATCCGGACCTCCAACGCTCCTGCGCCGCCGCCCGCTTACAGCCAGGCAGTACGGGCCGCGGGTCTCGTGTTCGTCTCGGGCACCGCTCCGGTTGACGCCGCGACCGGAAAGATTGTCGGAGAGACGATTCAGGAGCAAACGAGGCAATGCCTTGAGAATGTATCGGCCATTCTGCAGGCAGCGGGAAGTTCGCTCGACCGGGTCGTAAGCGCCACCGTCATTCTTCTCGAAGAGGCCGACTTTGCCGGAATGAATGAAGAATGGGTGAAGTGGTTTCCAGCCAATCCGCCGGCGCGGCAAGGAGCAAAGTTACCGGTTCGAATTCCCGGCATGAGGGTGTCTATCGCGGCTATTGCGGAGGCTTAAGTCTGCCATGCGGAATGCGGCCAGCTGGTTCTCGAATCGCCTTTTCCCCCGTCGATGCTTTAAAATCGGAGCACTTTGAGCACATTTACGATACCCACGGCGCGGGAGGTCTTTGAGCTGCTGAGGGAGGACCTCGTTGCAGTTGAGCAGGAACTGGGCCGCGATGCCGCCTCCAGCGTCAGCACCATCACTGAGATTGCCGAGTACCTGCGCGAAGGCGGCGGCAAGCGCATCCGGCCCTCGCTCCTGCTGCTCGCTGCTCATCAGCTGGATTTCTTTGGCCACAGCGCCATTCGCCTCGGCGCGGTTGTTGAGATGGTACACACGGCGACGCTGGTCCACGACGACATCATCGACAGCGCCGACACACGCCGGGGGCGTCCGTCGGCGAACACCACATGGGGCAACGAGAAGTGCGTGCTGGCCGGCGACTGGCTCTACATGCAGGCCTTCAAAGTGGCGCTCGAGGAGCGCAACCTGCGGGTGCTCGACCTGCTCATCAGCCTGACGCAGCAGATGGTCGAGGGCGAGCTGCTGCAGATTCAAAAGCTCGGCAAGATGGTCTCCGAAGCTGAATACTACGACCTGATCTTCCGCAAGACTGCCTGCCTGTTCTCGGTCTCCATGCGTCTGGGAGCAGTACTAGCTGGCGCCACAGAGGCTGAGGAAACCGGCTTGGGGGCATTCGGCCGCGCCGTGGGCCTGGCATTCCAGATTGTCGACGACGTCCTCGACCTCACGGCTACCGAAGAGGTGCTTGGCAAGCCCGTGGCCAGCGACCTGCGTGAAGGCAAGGCCACGCTGGCGGTGATCCATGCAGCCGACCATGGCACAGCGGCTGACCGAAAGGCCATCCGGCGGGTTCTCGACGACCGCAGCTTTGAGAATGTGAGCCGGCAGCAGATCCGCGAGATTCTGGTGCGAAACGGTTCAGTCGAATACGCCATGGCCGCCGCCGACCGCTATGCCGAGCAGTCCCGTCAAGCTCTCGCGCCCCTCGCCGATAGCGAATTCAAACGCGCACTTCTGTGGGTGCCTGATTTCGTGGTGGCGCGGGAGAAATGAAGAACAGTCGTCAGTGATCAGCAAAACAGCCGGCAAGGACACCTTCCAGCAGCAAATGAGAAAAGACTCCCAAGCCTTATGGACCGCGGTCGACCGCTATTTCAGCGGACTGCTCGCCCCTTCCGACGAAAAGCTCGACGCTGCCGTCAAGGCCAATCGCAAGGCGGGACTTCCTGCCATCGACGTGACGCCGATGCAAGGCAAGTTTCTCCACGTGCTGATTCAGATCACGCAGGCCAAGCGCGTGCTCGAAATCGGCCTACTCGGCGGCTACTCGACCATCTGGATGGCGCGCGCACTGCCCAAAGGGGGCCGCATCATCTCTCTCGAATTCGATCCCCGCCACGCGGAAGTGGCTCGCGCCAATCTGAGACGCGCGGGGCTGCTCAATCGCGTCGAGATTCGCGTCGGTCCCGCTCTTGAGAGTCTTCCGGTTTTGAAGGCCGAAGGAGCGGGGCCATTCGATTTGATCTTTATCGACGCTGACAAAGTCAACAACCCGCACTATCTTGAGTGGGCGCTCAAGCTCTCGCGCCGCGGGACCGTGATTGTCGTCGATAATGTCGCGCGCCACGGCACCGTGATCGACACCAGGAGCTCCGCGCCCGACATAGTCGGAACGCGGCGGTGTCTGAAAAGGATGGCCCGAGAGCCGCGCCTGAGCGCGGTTGCCCTGCAAACTGTTGGCTTGAAGGGCCTCGACGGCTTTGCGATGGCGGTTGTGGTGCGGTGAGCCGAATCAAGCGCTCTGCACGATCGTCCCCTGGTGGTACACAATCTTCCAGCCTTCGTCAGAACGCTCCCAGATGGTCGCACGGCGGGTCATGCGCCGACGATCCTGCAAGAGCATGTAAGTGAGCAGGTAGGTTTCCGGCCCCAGCCTGCGGCAGTAAAAGTCACGTGTTTCCCAAACGTCTTCATGCGGCCTCGAGTGCCGCCTCTTCAGCTCATCAAGGACCAACTGCCGCGAATATCTTCGTCCGCTCGCGCCAACCTCCCAGAAATCGTCCGCCGTCATGCGCTCAAAGTCCGCGCGCGACGTTCCAAGCTCGGGACGGTGAAAAATGGGCTCGCGGGCCGAAAGTTCTGCGAGCACCTGGCGCAGTTCCGGCGCGGTTTCAAGACCGGGTTCCATTTGCGAGTAGTCCATGGCGATTAGCATAGCTTCTTTCGGCCTCCAGCTCATTGCAGCAGCGCCCCAAAGCACGCTGAAATCTTCCGCAGCCTGGGCGGAGGCGAGAGTTAGAATTCTCTCCAACATGAATCAGCGCATTGAAAAGATACGGCAGCTCCTGAACGAGCTTGAGTCCGAGCCTGAAGGGCAATCCGCTGCGGGCTGCGCCTTCTCCGCTTTGGAGCTGCCCCTCGTCATTCAGCAGATCGTCGACGACCTCCAGCCGCAGCTCTCTCCCTACGATGCCGCGTTTTACTGGTTTCTCTTCCGCCACTCCATTGCCAAAGACGGCGATGCTCATCTTCGCGTGAGCACGCGCCAACTGCGGACGGCCGTAGTCAAGTCTTCGTATTCGCAATTGGATGACAACCCGGTCTCACTGGGGAAGGTTCAGGACACGCTGCGCGCGCTTGAGAGCATCGGAGCGATTCGCAAAGAGGGAGAACCCAATCGTGACGGCACGCTCTACCGCGTCATGGTTCCCGAGGAGATCGATGCCTGCCGGAAATATCGCATGGAGCGCCTGGCTGACGAACAGAAACTTAAATTCCCTATTGCGGGAATCGAGGTGAGCTGATTTATGGCAGGCTTCGTAAGCAGGATCCAGCGCAACCGGCTAAGCCGCTCTGCCCTTCATTAGGGCCTTCAGCGCCGCCTGATATTTCGCGGGTAGAGGCTTGCGCTGCAATTGATCGTCGCAGACGACGTGCACCGTCTCGCCTTCAGCCAAGAGCGTCTGTTCTTCGCCTTTGGGTTCTTTGCGAAGGACCCGATACGCAAACTTGATGACCGACCCGCGCATCATCGCCGGCCGCGTCTCGATCAGGATCACGTCGTCGTAGCGGGCCGGCGATTTGTAGCGGCAGGAGACGTCGATTACCGGCAGAATGCATCCGTGATCGCTCTCCAGGCGGCTGTAGGCGAGCCCGATTGAACGCAACAGTTCCACGCGGCCGAGTTCAAACCAGACCAGGTAGTTGGCATAGTAGACGATGCCCATCTGATCGGTTTCGGCGTAGCGCACGCGGACTTCGGTGGTGACGGGCATGAGATTCCAGGGATCAGGGGTCAGGTTTCAGGTGTCAGAAAAAGCCTCCAGCCCAATCGCCTTGACTGATCCCTGAACCCTGAAACCTGAACCCTGCGGCTACGGCTTGGCATGCATGAACAGCTGCAGCTTGCTCACGTCGTTGAAGATGGTGAAGGCGATGAAAGCCATCAACACGACAAAGGCTGCGGTATAGATTCGTTCTTTGATGGCCAGGCTGATGTCATGGCGCAGCAGGCTCTCAATCAAAAGCAGCAGAATCATGCCGCCATCGAGGATGGGGAAGGGCAGCAGGTTAAGCATTCCCAATTGCAGGCTAATCTCCGACGCCAGGCCGAATTTGGGATACCAGCCGTTCATCTGCGCGGCCTCGCCTGCGGCCTTGGCTATTCCCACGGGCCCCATCATCTGCGTGACCGAGAGCCGGTGCGTAAACAGCCGATCGAGCACCTCGCCCACGAGCAGGGAATTGTCTCTGAAGTAGCCGAGCGATTTGCCGGCGGCAGACACCAGCGACAACGGCTCATCGCGGATGGGAATCGGATTAGTTGAGAAGCCAAGCATCCATCTCGTATCGAGCTTCTCAGGTGTTGCCACGATCTGCAACGTGGCTCCATCGCGCAGGACGGTCAAAATGAGCGGCTTGCCTTTCCCGGCTTGCATATAAGCGAGCAGCGTGTTCACGGAGTGAAACGCCTGGCCGTCGACTGCTTCAATGGCATCGCCGTCACGAAGCCCGGCCTGCGCAGCCGGCATCCCGGGCTGAACCTGCGCCACCGCAATCGGGCCGGGCAGGAACTGCGGCGAAATTCCGATGTCGCCCCAATCGAAGCTGTCGTTTTTGGCGCTGCTGGGCACGAATATGCTCATCGAAATGGTCTGTCCGTTGCGACTGACAGTCATCGGAACCATCTGGTTGGCGTTGAGATGGGCGTAATCGAGGATGGCTTCCCAGTCGGGATTCCTGACGTTGTCGAAACTCACAATAACGTCGCCAGCCTTGAGGCCGGCTGTCGCGGCATCCGAGCCCGGAGTAACCCACTCCACAGTAGTTGTCTTCACCGTCGCCGACGGAACTTCGTTGATGAAGGCGAAGTAAAACCACATCAACGCCAAAGTCAGCAGGAAGTTGAAAAATGGGCCAGCAAAGCCGATCAGAATGCGCTGCCAGCGGGGATGGGAAGTCAGCGCGCCCGGGTCCGCACTTTGCGCGTCGATCTTCTCCTGGTCGGCGCCTTCCAGCGACATATTCTCGCCGGGCATATTTTCGCCAGTCATTTTGACGTAGCCGCCGAGCGGAGTGGCGGAGATGCAGTAGTCGGTCTCACCGATTTTGACGCCGAAGAGGCGCGGGGGAAAGCCGATTGAGAATCGCTCGACGCGCACGCCACAGAGCTTGGCCACGATGAAATGCCCAAACTCGTGGACCAGAACCATCACGCCCACCAGGACAATAAATGCAGCGGCAGATATCAGGAAGTCGTGCATGGTTGCGCGGTGAGTTCCTTCGATAAAGCGCCGCCTGCTGGCGTGCGCTCATTAAGTTTACGCGAGCAGAGCTCGGGCCCTTTCTCGCGCTTCCCGGTCGCAGGCGAGCACCTCCGCGATGGTGGCGGGGTGAACCTCCGGGGTCGCCGCGAGCACTTTCTCAATTGTACCCGGGATGCCCATAAAGGAGATGCGCCGTTCGAGGAAGGCTCCTACGGCCACCTCGTCGGCAGCGTTCAAGGCAATCGAATGCGCTCCTCCCTTTTCTGCCGCCTCGAAGGCCAGCCGCAGGCAAGGAAAGCGCTGAAAGTCCGGCTCCTCGAATTCGAGGTGTCTCAACCCGGCCAGGTCAAAGGTCAGAGACGATTTGGGCCGCTCGGGCCATGCCAGTGCGTACAGGATAGGCAGTCGCATATCGGTGATTGATATCTGCGCCAGGATCGACCCGTCGACATACTCCACCATCGAGTGCACAGTCGATTGAGGATGGATTGTCACCCGCACTTGAGCCGGCGTCACGTCGAAGAGCCGGCAGGCTTCGATGACCTCGAGTCCCTTGTTCAGCATGGTCGCCGAATCGATGGTGATCCGCCGTCCCATGACCCAGGTTGGGTGCTTCAGAGCCTGCTCGGGCGTAATGCTCGCGAATTGGTCGAGCGGAAGTTGGCGGAAAGGACCACCGGAAGCAGTGAGCCAGATGCACTTCACTTCGTTGTGTGCGCCTACGCGGAGACATTGGTGCACAGCGTTGTGCTCGCTGTCGATGGGGAGGATGGGCACGTTCCGCGTACGGGCGGCTGCGGTTAGAATCTCGCCGGCTGCCACCATGCACTCTTTGTTCGCCAGGCCCACTGGCTTTCCCGCCAGGATGGCTGCATGAGTCGCCTCAAGTCCAGCCACGCCTACAATGGCGGAGACCACAAAATCGGCTTCAGGCAGCGTAGAGCAGGCAATCGTGCCCTCCGTCCCGTGGGTCACCTCGATCCCGGTGATGCCCGCCTGGTGGAGTCGGTTCGCCAATTCGCCCGCCAGCGCCGGTGTGGCAAGCGAGAGAATGCGCGGCTTCCAGCGCACAGCCTGTGCAAACGCCTCATCCACATTGCGCCCGGCCGCCAGCGCGGCCACCTGATAGCGCTCTGGAAACTGCTCAACGATCGAGAGTGTGCTCTGCCCGATGGAGCCAGTGGAACCGAGAATGGCGAGTCGCTTCAAAAAACAGCCTCTAGCCCTTAGCTGTTAGCTTTCAGCTCGTCCGCCCACCGGTTGATCGAGGAACTCCCCGCCCGGGCCCTCCCCGTGGTCCGCAGGCGAGCGGACTACCTTGGGGGCCGATTCTCCAGCCAGAGGCCGAAGGATGGCGGCTGAAAGCTAATAGCTAAAAACTAACAGCTAAAGGCTCGTTTTAAAACCTCTGATGAATCACCTGCGCGTACCAGAGCACCGGGGCGGCGAGCAGCAATGCATCAATGCGATCCAGGACCCCTCCGTGCCCCGGAACCAGGTCGCCCGAATCCTTCACCCCGGCCGATCGTTTGAGCGCCGACTCGGCCAGATCGCCCACCTGTCCAGCCACGTTGATAATTGCCGCCAGCATGAGCCAATACCAGATCTCGTCGGGATATGCCAGGACAGCCGAGGGAAACACACGCTCCAGCCACGACAAAATGGCCGAATTCGATGGTTCCTGCATCACCGTCGCCAGGCTCACGAGCCCGGCGGCCACGAGCACACTGCCGGCCACTGAAGCAATCGCTCCCTCCCATGTTTTGCTCGGGCTCAGCGAAGGCGCCATCTTGTGCCGGCCCAATGCTCGGCCTGCGTAGTAGGCCGCGGTGTCGCCAGCCCACACCACACAAAGTAGGAATGCCACCAGTGAGGGTCCATTGGCTTGCTCGCGCAGCGTTGGCAGGGCGATCAGAGTCAAGCCGGTGTAAAGCAGGCAGAAGATCGACGCCGACGCGTCGGCAATGGTTTCATCAACTGGCTTGAAAAACGTGCAATAGACCAGGAGGCCAAGACCCAGAATTCCAAACAGGGCCGGCGTCAGGTCGGGCCATTCAAAGTTCACCGCAAATAGCGCCAGGAGGGCCGCCATGGTGGCAATCCGCGGCGGCTTAGCTCCGCAGCGCCGGCTCAAGGCCATGTACTCCCAACCCGAGAGGGCCGCAATTGCTGCTACGGCGAGCGTAAACACCCATTGCCATCGGGGCGCGAGAAACACCAGGACAAGAGCGATCGGAATCAGAACTAGAGAGGTAACGACGCGTTTCATTCAGCGTTGAGGATACACCGGCCGGCCCCGAGGACTTGGTTACGGGAGATTTCGAGGCCCGGCTGTAATGCCACTGCTCCGCACACTTCAGCTCGCCGCGATTCCGATCTTGTCCGGATTCTCTTCCACTTCTCCGCCATCCTCGCCAATCCCGCCGTAGCGGCGCTCGCGGCGCTGGAAGTTTTGGATGGCCTCCAGCAAATGGATTCCCCGGAAGTCCGGCCAGTAGCGATCTGTGACAAAGATTTCGGTGTAAGCGATCTGCCACAGCAGGAAGTTCGATATTCGCTGCTCGCCCGAAGTGCGAATAAGAAGATCCGGATCGGGCATGTGCGCCGTGTAGAGATGACGATGAATATCTTCCTCTGTGACGCGATCCGGGCTTAGATGCTTATGTTTCATCTCCGCCATCAGCCCGCGGAATGCGTCCAACAGCTCCGATCGTCCGCCGTAGTTCAAGGCCAGGGTCAGCGTTGTGCCGGTGTTGCTGGCCGTTTCCTCTTCAACCCAGCGCATTTTGTCCTGGATGTCGGGCGCCAGTTCGCTTGTTCGCCCAATGTACCGGAAGCGGATATTGTTGATTTGCATCCGCTCCACGTTGCCTTCAAGGTAGGTTTTCAGAAGGCGCATGAGGAAACTGACCTCGGCGCGCGGCCGTCGAAGATTGTTCTCGAGCGAAAACGCGTAGAGTGTCAGCCATGGCAGGCCAATGCGGGAGGCCGTTTCCGTCACCAGTTGCACAGACTTTGCCCCCTGCTGATGTCCCACAAAGCGCTTCAGAGAGCGACGGCCGGCCCATCGGCCATTGCCGTCCATGATGATGGCGACGTGGCGCGGCAGGCCCTCGGGCTTCAGCGTCGCATAGACGGCGCGCTCCTCAGGGCTCAGTTCATCGATCCGCAATGGGGGAGATGAATGCAAAGAATCGATTGAAGATCGCATTTGCGCTTTCCACGTGGGGGCCCGGAGACCATCCCGAAGTGGCGCCAACGGAGCTCACGCACGGTGGTGGGTAATAAGCCGCTCAATCCGTGAACGAACCTGCGGCCGGCAGGCAAGACACCTGCGGCCGGATCCGGGGAGTCACAACATCGACCGTAATGCATTTTGGAGAATTCTGCAATGCAATGTGACGGTATGGCAGTCGTGGCCGCGCGAAACGGCTCAGCGTCCCATCGAAAGGGAGAACCTGGCGCGGCGCACGCGGGTGGGCAACCGGATTCCCACCCGGGCCATGAACCGCTCACGAAGTTCTCGATCGAAGCCGGCCCCGGCCCGGCGCTACGCGGTGCGGCGGCGACCCGTGGATGCGTCCCTCACTGCGCCGAAGAACAGCGTCCGGTGCAGGGAGTCCAGATGTGGCAGCAGCGCGGCCACCTCGGCCAGAAACGGGTCGCTCAGGATCGAAGTTACCTCTTCGTCGCGGCGGCTGCGCTCATCGCGAACCAGCTGGCGTATTTCCACGCCCAGGGCGGTTGCCAGCCGCTCCAGCGAGCCCAACGTGGGAATTGCCTTGCCATTCTCGATTTTCGAAATGTAAGTGCGCGGGACCTGCATCCTGCCCGCTAATTGCCGCTGGCTCAGGTGTCGCGCCCGCCGCATTTCGCGCACCTGCGAGGCCACTTGCATTCCGGCTCCGCCGCTAACCGGGACCGGCTGGCTGGTTACCAGCCGAGGAGCCAAGTAGACGGGCTCCTCGACATCGAGGGGCCTGCGGCATTTTCGGCAAAGGGAGTTGCTGGTCCTATACTGCATCAGCCTGCAGTATTCACACCGCACCACTTCGCGTGTTTCCACGCTAACAATAGAAGTTGCCATTTCGGGATGCGCGGAGTGCCAGAGCGTGGGACTCCAGATGCATCACTGCACCTTGAATGGTGCTACTTTCTACGAATGAACCATAATTGTCAAGTAGAAAATACGGGTCAAACCGAAAAAGATCCTATGAGACCCGAAGAAACCCTACGAAACGCGAACCATGTTGGTCAACTCGAAGATTTTTGAGGAGGGACTTCATGATTGGCAACGCTAACTTTCGCCGCGAACAAGCGCTGCATCTACTTGCTGAGTGGACCGCCGGCGAAAGCCTCCGCAAGCACGCGCTGGCCGTGGAAGCTTGTGTGGTGGATTACGGCGTCCAGGAAGCGGACCGTCTGGCGTTCGAAGGAGAACCGCGTGCGACGTTCATCGAGCTTTACTCAACGACGGCAATCTTGCACGATTTCGACTACGAGCGTTATCCCACGCCCGAAGAACATCCTTTCGTCGGTGTCCGCGAACTGGAACGGCTCGGCTGGCCGGAGGAACTTCGCACCGCTATCCTCGGCCACGCGCTCTATTCCGGAGTTCCGCGCTCGACTCACCTGGCCAAAGTTCTCTTTGCCTGCGACGAGCTGGCGGGCTTCCTCACCGCCTGTGCCCTGGTCAAGCCCAGCAAGGCCATCGCCGACGTCGAGGTTGCCGGCGTCAGGAAGAAGATGAAAGACAAGGCCTTCGCACGCGGCGTGCATCGCGAAGACATCGTGCAGGGCGCATCTGAGCTCGGCGTCGACCTCGACACGCATATCGCGTTCTGCATTGAGGCGATGAAAAAGCGGGCCGGCCAGCTGGGACTGTGAAGATCAGCTCCCAGCCTTCAGCCATAAGCTTTCAGCCACGGATTGGCGACAGTCGAATCCGGCGTCAAACTACTTTTCCCACACACCGCTTTCAATGATTTGCGCTGCGCTCGCCGGCAGGTTATAGCGGTAGAACCAGCACTCCAGCGATCCGCCATCGACGAGATCGACTGTTTGCCGTGCGCGAATATACTCACTGGCTGCGGGCGATTCGGGATCGAAGCCTTCATAGGCGTCGAGCCGACCGAGAATTTCGCGCGCGGTGTTTCCGTCATCGGGCAATTGCAAAACGGTTCCCGCGATACGACGCGCTGCGCGGGCATCTGGAATTGCGCCCGGATACCGGCCGAGGTCATAGAGCAGGCCGCGCACGAAGCCTCTGCCCACCGGCGTCAGCTTTTGGGCGACCGAAGACATCGATGCCGGTACGAGGCCGGGCTGGAGTGTGCCGTAGGCGAAGACATAATCACTCATTGAAGGCCGGCAAAGAGCAACCGCAAATGCTTCGACTTCGTTCCGGTGAAGCGGGACTTCGCTCAGGATGACACACAGGCGCGTTACGCTGCAGGATTCTTTGACCGCAGCTCGGCCACGATTTCCTTCGCTGCCGCTCGGGCCTCCGCTTCCTTGTTGGGCGGAAAGCTGATCGCCCCCACGCGAGCGTGACCGCCTCCGCCATAGCGCTCGCAAATCTGCGCCAGGT
>JASHSG010000326.1 GCA_030040935.1 Acidobacteriaceae bacterium
CGCGACATGATGACGTCGTCAGGGTCGATGCCGTCGAGCTGCTTGAGCCGTTCGCGCAGCGCCGCGCGACGAGGGCTTTCGCGCCACCAGTCAAGCGACGCACCAAGAGAATCGCCCGAGACGGTTTTGACGGTGCAGTCGAGAAGCCCCGCGGCGCGCAGTTCGAGCATGACCTCTGGCACGCCACCGGCGAGAAACACCTGGACGGTTGCGAAGCCTTTTGGTCCGTTGGGCAGCGCATCCACGAGGCGCGGAACCCGGCGATTGATTTCGACCCAGTCAGAGACCGTGGGGCGCGGCAAGCCCGCGGCGTGCGCGATGGCGGGAACGTGGATGAGAAGGTTGGTCGAGCCGCCGAACGCGGCGTGCAGGACCATGGCATTGCGGAGGGCGGCGGGCGTGAGAACATCGCTCACGCCCAGGCCCAGCTGGTGCAGACGGAGAAGGGCACGGGCAGAGCGTCGCGCGGCATCGAGCCACACCGGCTGGCCGGAAGGCGCGAGCGCGGTGTGCGGCAGAGAAAGGCCGAGCGCTTCTCCAACTACTTGAGAGGTGGCAGCGGTGCCAAGGAACTGGCAGCCTCCGCCGGGCGACGCGCAGGCCCGGCAACCGATCTCGGCCGCGTATTCGAGAGTGATCTGGTTCTGAGCAAAGCGCGCGCCGATGGTCTGGACTTTGCCGGCATCCTCGCCGGCTTCCGGCAAGAGCGTGACGCCGCCGGGCACGAGCACGGCGGGCTTTTTGCCCGACGATGCGAGCGCCATCATCATCGCAGGGAGGCCCTTGTCACAAGTGGCCACACCCATTACGCCGCATCTGGTGGGCAAGGACCGCATCAGGCGGCGGAGCACCGTGGCGGCATCGTTACGGTAGGGCAAGGAGTCCATCATGCCCGCGGTGCCCTGGGTGCGGCCGTCGCAGGGATCGGTGCATGCGCCGGCAAAGGGCGTGGCGCGCAGAGACTTCAATTCGCGGGCCGCCTCGGCCACAAGCAGGCCCACTTCCCAGTGGCCGGTGTGAAAGCCGAGCGCAATGGCTTCGCCGTTCTCCGCGCGCAGGCCGCCATGCGTGCTGAGGATCAGAAATTCGGGATCGAGAAGGCGGGCGGGATCCCAACCCATGCCCGCATTTTGCGTCAGGCCGAAGAGATTGCCGGAGGGCTCGGTGAGCAGCATCTCAGGAGAGAGCGGCAGTGCTCCGGAAGGGCCAGGAGCGCGCGTGTGAACGCGATGGAGGCCGCCGTCGCCGGTTTCCAGCACAGAGCTGAGTGAAATGTTCGCGATGCGAAGCCTCTTTCCGCAGTTCAGTATAGTTTGCGCGGGGCTGGTTCCGGATGGAGTGCTCGAAGCACGGGATGCTATAAGGATGTGTGCCCGAAGACGATTCGCACAATGCGGCGCAAATCCAGGCGGGCCTAGGCCGGCGCTGGCTGTACCTGATGCCGGTGGTTTTTGTTACCTACAGCCTCGCCTACCTGGGACGGTCAAACTTTGGTTTCGGCGCGGCAGCCGGCCTCGCGAAATCACTCAACATCACCGAATCGCGCGCGGCTTTTCTCGGCTCAGTCTTCTTTCTCGGCTATTTTCTCTTCCAAGTACCGGCGGCGTCCTATGCCATCCGCAGAAGCGCAACACGGCTGATCTTCTTCGCGCTGATCAGCTGGGGGATTTTTTCAGGACTCACGGGAGTGATCCACAACTATTGGCTGCTGGTGGTTGATCGGCTGCTGCTTGGCATTGCAGAGAGCCTCATATTTCCCTCGATGCTCATCCTGCTGACAAACTGGTTCACGCGGAGAGAACGGTCGCGGGCCAACGCGGTTTTAATTTTGGGAAACCCGGTGACGGTGACGTGGATGGCCGCGGCAACCGGCTACCTGATCAGGGCCGTCGGCTGGCAGATGACATTCATCCTGGAAGGCATTCCTTCGGTGCTGTGGGCCTTTGTCTGGATTGCCGTGGCGCGGGACCGGCCGGCGGCGACACACTGGCTTCCGGCTGAGAGCAGCGAACACCTGGCTGCAATGCTTGCCCTCGAACAGTCTTCCCTGCCCCAGTACGCGAATTTTCGCGAAGCGCTGCGCGTGCCGGGTGTACTGGTCCTGTGCTTTCAATATTTTTGCTGGAGCTTTGGCGTGTATGGCCTTGTGATCTGGATTCCCGCCATGATTCGCTCCGGATCGGCGCGCGGCATCGAACAGATCGGCCTTCTGAGCGCGGCGCCATTTCTTCTTGCGGTGGTACTGATGCTGGCGGTCGCGACTTTTTCCGACCGCGTGCTCCGCCGCACGAGATTCGTGTGGCCGTTCCTCATTCTCTCGGGCGCGGCGCTGTTCTGCAGCTTTGCGACGGCCGGACACAGTTTCTGGCTGGCCTATTTCTGCCTGGTCATCGCGGGCGGGGCGATGTACGCGCCGTACGGACCCTTCTTTGCCATCATGCCGGAGATGCTGCCGAAGAACGTCGCAGGAGAAGTGATCGCGCTGGTGAACAGCTGCGGCGCGCTGGGCGGATTTGCGGGATCGTGGCTGGTCGGCTGGCTGCAGGCCGTCACCGGCAGCTCGCGGGCCGGGTACCTGGCCATGTCGATCCTGCTCATTGTGTCGGGTGTGATGATCTTTTTCCTGCGCGCGCCTAAAGCGGAACTGCGTCCCGCGTGAATCGCCCGTCGATGAGGCGCATAATTCCGAGCGGATTTTCGTTTTTCAGCTCATCGGGCAGCGATCCTTGAGGAAAATCCTGATAGCAGACGGGCCGAACGAAGCGATAGATCGAGTAGGCACCCACGGAGGTGGCGCGGCTGTCGCTGGTGGCCGGGTAGGGGCCGCCGTGCACCATGGCGTGGCAGACCTCGACGCCGGTGGGAAAGCCGTTGACGATGAGCCGACCGGCCTTGCGTTCGAGAAGGGAAATGAGGTCGGCGAAGGCGATCAAATCGGCCTCCGTGCCGTGGAGCGTTGCGGTGAGCTGACCTTCGATCGCGCCGGCCAGCTGCATGAGCTGTTCGCGGCTTTCGTAGCGGACAACGAGGGTGCTGGGACCGAAGACTTCGGTCGACAGCCCGGGATTGGCGAGCAGATCCTGGGCGTCGATTTGCATCAGGACGGGCGCGGCGCAGGCGCCGCCTGCGCCATTGGACGAGGCCTGGGCGAGGGTCTGGACCTGGTTTTGCGCCTGACGCCCTTCGATGCCTGAGCGATAGCTTTTCGAGATTCCCTCGGTGAGCATCGGCGACGGGGAGGCTTTTTCGACGAGCGCCTTTAGCTCGGCGAGAAGCGCATCGGCGCCGGCGTTCTGCGGCAGGTAGACGAGGCCGGGCTTGGTGCAGAACTGGCCGACGCCGAGCGTGAAGGAGCCGAAGAGGCCGAGGGCGATCTCAGCGCCGCGGGCGTGCAGAGCTTCAGGCAGCACAAAAAGCGGATTCACGCTGCTCATCTCCATGAAGCACGGAATGGGTTCAGGCCGCGCTGCGGCGCGCCGCATGAGCGCCGTACCGGCCGACAGCGAGCCAGTAAATCCGACGGCCTTTACCTTGGGGTGGTCGACGAGCGCTGCGCCGATTTCAGAGCCGGCGCCGAAGAGCAGCGCGAAGACGCCCTGCGGCAATCCACACTCGCGGACGCTACGCGCGACGACCTGGCCGACCATCTCGCTGGTGCCGGGATGGGCATGGTGAGCTTTCACGATCACCGGATTTCCCGCAGCAAAGGCGGCAGCCGTGTCGCCGCCAGCCACGGAAAATGCGAGGGGAAAGTTGCTGGCGCCGAAGACGGCGACGGGGCCGAGCGGCTTCATCATGGATCGTATGTCGGAACGGGGCAATGGCTTGCGCCCGGGCTGCGCGGGATCGATGCGCGCGTTCACCCAGGAGCCTTCTTCAACCACCTGCGCGAACAGGCGAAGCTGGTTGACGGTGCGCGCAGATTCGCCCTTGAGGCGCGGCTCGGGCAGGGCAGTTTCGCGATGGGCGCGCTCGACAAGCTCGGGCACGATGGCTTCAATGCCGTCGGCGATATGGCGCAGAAAGCGGCCCCGCTCGCGGCCGGAGAACTTGCGGTATTCGACAAATGCTTCCTCAGCCAGATCGGCGGCGCGACCCAGGTCGGCCAGCGAGGCGCAATGGTAAACGGGCGCGAGGCTTGCACCCGTGGCGGGATCGACACCGCTAAAAGCAGCTCCGCCAGCTTCGGTGCTCCGTCCTTCGATGATCGAATATCCGCGCAAATTCAGTTGAGTTTTCTGGTCCAACATGATTCACCCTCGAAAACAGCTTTCAGCAATCAGCCATCAGCTCCAGCGTGCGGGAACAAGAATAAGATGCCTGGCGCGGAAAAACGGAGCTAAAAGCCCATGGTTGACATTCTCATTCTTCGCCGATGTCCTCGTTCCAAATGTCAGGATGCCGCGCGATGAATGTCTCCATCAACTCGCGGCACTCGCCATTGTCGAGATCGATCACTTCCACGCCGTTCTCGCGCAGCCAGTCGAGACCTCCGGCAAAGGTGCGGCTGTCACCGACTACCAGCGTACCGATGCGGAACTGGCGAAGCAGGCCGCTGCAGTACCAGCACGGAGCAAGCGTCGTCACCATCACCAGGTTGCGGTAACTCGGCCGGCGGCCGGCGCGGCGAAAGGCGTCGGTTTCGCCGTGAATGCTGGGGTCGCCCTGTTGCACGCGGCGGTTGCGGCCCTGGCTGAGGAGCTCGCCCTCGCGCGTAAACATGGCAGCGCCTACAGGGACGCCGCCCTCGTTGAGGCCCCGCCGCGCTTCTTCAATGGCGACTGCAAGCATTCTGTCGTACAGAGTCACAAATCCAATCTAACGCAACGTGTTGGACCGATGCGTCAATTGACCGACAGCACGAGCTT
>JASHSG010000327.1 GCA_030040935.1 Acidobacteriaceae bacterium
CGACCAGTCCAGCCGCGATCCCGAAGCGCAGCATTGACCGAAATTCAAGGTTCGGAATGCCAAAGCCCTCGTAAGCCTTGAGTACTCCACCAAGAAGCGCCAGCGCCGGGACGGCCATTGTGATCACGCGAAGCTGCGCCCGCGAATAAGGCTCCGCAACCGGCAATTCAACCGGCTTGGTCGCGCGATACCACGACCAAATCCACACCGCGACAACAGCCAGGCCGAACACAGTGCTGCCGCTCTGCAGCGCCTTGTACATTGGAACATTTCCCTGAATCGGCACATGCACGACCTTGTGCAGGAAGCTCAGGTGCCGATATGGCCAGTAGAACGGGTGAGTGAATGAGTCCCACAAGATGTGTGTCGCCGTTCCAGTTAGGATCGAGACCACAATCAGCGCCAGCCGCCCGGGCGGCCAGAAGGAAAAATCCCTGTCCCCGGAGTTGATCCGCGCGCGAAATCCCCTGGGCAGGAGCATGGTGAACGGCTGCTTCACGTAGGCGTAAAACAGCCAAAGCGCAATCAGGCTCAGCGGCAAATCAAAAAGAAACATGCCCTCGAGAGTATGGAGTTTGCGCCCGTGCGGGCTGAGAAAGAAGAAGTAAGCGAAATCGGGTGCGAAACATCCGATCAGGAGGGCCGGCATTTCAAGACGTGTTTTTTCAAAAGGCCATGCGGCGGCGGCGTGGGAAAGTGTAAAGGGCATTGGTTAAAGTATCTCGCATTTCAATGGCCTCAAAACCCGCATGCGTTGATGACCTCAGCTCCGGCGGGTTAGGATGACGCTGGCAAAAACTTTCGAGGAGCCACTCGCGGTGCGCGTTTCGTCGCTCTTGCTTGCCTGCGTTCTTATCCCGGGCTCCGCCTGGGGCCAACATCCAAGGCCGGTCCTGGGGTCTGCCGCGCCGCCGGCTCAAGTGGCGCTCACGCCGCCCATGGGCTGGAACAGCTGGAACTTTTTCGCTCGCCGCGTGACCGACCAGGACATTCGCAATGCCGCTGACCAGCTTGTCTCGACCGGCATGAAGGACGCCGGCTACGTTTACGTCAACATCGACGACACCTGGGAGGGCGAACGCGATGCCGGCGGCGAGCTGCACCCGAACGCAAAGTTCCCCGACATGAAAGCGCTGGCCGACTATGTGCACTCGAAGGGCCTCAAGCTCGGCATCTACTCATCGCCGGGGCCAAGGACCTGCGCGGGGTATGCCGCCTCGCTCGGTCACGAGGTTCAGGACGCGCAACTCTACGCATCGTGGGGAATCGACTATCTGAAATATGACCTGTGCAGCTATCGGGAAGCGGTGATGGCCGCTGAGGCGCCCGCCGACAAGGCCGCCGAGATGCGACTTATGATCGCGGCTTACGACAAGATGGACAAGGCGCTCAAGGCCGCCGGCCGGCCGATTGTCTACTCGCTTTGCCAGTACGGCTGGGATGCGGTCTGGGAGTGGGGTCCCAAAGTCGGCGCGAATCTGTGGCGCACCACGGGAGATATCAAGCCCAACTGGCAAAGCATCTACTCCATCCTGAATCAGCAGGCCGGGCTTGCCAGGTACGCCGGGCCCGGACACTGGAACGATCCCGACATGCTCGAAGTGGGAAACGGCAATCTCACTCTGGCCGAGAATCGCACGCATTTTTCCATGTGGGCCATGCTGGCCGCCCCCCTGCTTGCCGGCAACGACCTGCCCAACATGACTCCTGAAATTCGAGCCATCCTTACCAATCGCGACGTGATCGCCATCGACCAGGATCGTCTTGGCCGCCAAGCCACGCGCGCCTACTCCGACGGCGAGGTGGATGTCTGGACGCGGCATCTTTCCGGCCGAGCCATGGCCATCGCCGTCGTCAACGCCGGTCCCGATCGCTTTTCCACGCATCCATTTCATTTGAATCTGGACAGCCTCGGCCTCAAAGGTCCGCAAAAGGGCAAGAACCTCTGGACGGGCGACGAGGTCACGCTCAGCAACGGGATGCCGGTCGAAATCGCCAGCCACGACGTTTTGCTGGTTCGTATTCCCTCGCCCAGGTAGGCGCGAAGCGACGGCCAGTCGTGCTGAGTTTTTCATCAGACGCAGGAGCTCCCCGCGGGAATCTCAGATTTTTATTCCTTCCCCTTGCTAAAAACGGGTAGAGTATTGGCAAACGGCTCCCTCCCGCCGCTCCATTTGCGACGCCTGCTCGCGCCGCAGTGGGGTGAATTGTCCGTTAGCGTTCTGAGCTCATCGCGTGGTTCCTCAAGTTAGCCCGGTTTCACTTTCGGGCAACCGGGGTTGTGGCTGCGCAACCGGAATTGGAGGGCTTATGGCCACCGCCACCGCACCCCCGCTGGTTTGTCCGCAGGGACACGGGCCGGGAGTGGCTGGTTCGCGATTCTGCACTTACTGCGGGACGGTGCTGGTTGCGCCGATGCAGCCCGTGCCCACAATTCCCGCTGTGGCGCAGCCGCCCGCAACCGGTGGGTGGCAACCGGTGAATACCGGACCGGTTTCAACGATGCCGGTTGCGGCCCAGGGGCAATCAGTGCCGGCGGCAATTCAATCTCCTCCCGCATCGGCGTGGCAGCCGGGGCCCGCGGCAATCGGGCCGCCTCCAGCGCAGGTTTCAGTTCCCACCACGCAGTGGCAGCCCGGGCCGCCTGCGCAGACCCCGCCTGCAGTCCCAGCCCCGCAACCGGCGTCGGCAAAGGCTGCGCCTGTCGCTCAGGATCCACCGCCCCCTTGCAAACTTTGCGGCGACACTGGCGCGGGCCTGAGCGAAGACGTGCTGGTTTGCCCGGAATGTGGATGGCTGCGCCCATTGCTGCCGGGCTACAAGCTCGATCGCTCGGTATTTCTTTGGGCGCAGGACGGTCAGGCAATGACCAAGCTGCAGAGTATTTCGGCGCTGCATGCTGCCGTGAAGTCGGTCTCGGACAAAGTGGGCCGCCCGTGGATTGAATCGACATTCAACGGCATTCGCCTCGGTCCGAAGCAGTTTCCCGATATCTGGGTCCGCGCCATTCTGGCCGCGCGCATTCTCGGCCTGGCCAAAATGCCCGATGTCTATATCTCCGGCGACTCGCAGTGGAACACCTACACCTACGGCACCGACACCAGCGCTTTCATCGTATTGGGCACCGCCATCCTCAACAACTTCCAGAATGACGACCTGCTTTTCGTGCTGGCGCGCGAAATGGGCCACTGCCGCGCCGGCCACGCGCTTTGGAAGACGGTAACTCGCTTTCTCGTGGGCGACACCAGCACGCACGGCATTCTTGCCAACGGAGTGTTGAATGCCATCAGCCTCAGCCCGACGAAATGGCTTCAGGACGCAGTCGACCTGCCGCTGATGGCCTGGGCGCGCCAGGCCGATATCACCGCCGACCGCGCCGGATTGCTCGCCCTCGGCGACGAAGCGCTCGCGCGCCGCGTGCTTCTGGCGTGGTCCATCCGTTCAGCCAGGTTGCTGAAGCAGGTGAACATAGAGGAATGGATGAAGCAGGAAGACGCGAGCGACGATCAAATGACGCGCTTCTCCGAGATGACGACCTCTTCATCCATGTACACTACGCGGCGCCTGCGACTGCTCGGTGTGGCAGGGCGCGAGGCGGAACTCATGCGCTGGAGCCAGACCATCCAGCCTATCCGCAAGCGCCTTACGCCGCCGCCTCAGCCGCCCATCTCTGGCCTGACGTCTGCGGCGCCCGGCGTGCGCCGCCCCCAGGGAGCACCCAGCCCTGCTCATGCGCCTGCCGCTCCGCCCTCTGATTCCATTCGCGTTCTCTGCAACAAGTGCCAGACTGCCATGCGCATCCCCCTTGCCGTTTTGCGCGGCAAACCTTCACTGAACGTCCGCTGCCCGAAATGCCAAAACATTTTTACACTGCGGCCCAGGCCGGCTTCTCCGGCACCGGCTCCCGGCCTCGCAGGCAGCGCAGCACTCGCACCGCCGGCGCCCTCCTCCGCACCGCCAAAACCGGTCGCCCCCCCGTCGCCCGCAAGCGCCGCTGCATCGGCAAAACCAGCCGTTGCGCAGGCGCATCCAAGCGCAAAAGCAAAACCCGCCCCGCCGCCCAAGGGCCCGGCAGGTCCGCATAAACAATCCAGGTGACCCCAAAAGGAAGAGAGAGGTTAACTTATGCCAGACGATCCCAATGAAGTTGTCGTAATTGTCCCCGATGCTGCAGCGAACTCGCCCGACGGCTCAACGCCGGAAGTGGTCGAGATCTTCGACCCAACCGCCGACCCGTCCGGAAGCACGGATCCTGAAGTCGTCGTGGTTGAAGAGGCTCCCGATGGCCAGGACGAAGTCTTTGTCGTCGACCCTGACGCGATCGACCCAGCCGCCGACCCTGGCGCTCAAACCGATCCGACAACGGATCCCATCGGCCAGACTGATCCCGGCGACGCGCCGGCTGCCGTCGATCCCATTTCGACCACTCCCGGCGACGATCCAACCAGCACTGCCACCACCGACCCTGGACCGGAAGGCTCCGTCGATCCAACCGGCACCTACGTCG
>JASHSG010000034.1 GCA_030040935.1 Acidobacteriaceae bacterium
GCATCCGCCGTCTACACCGAATCGTCGTTTCAGCTTGCGCCGGGCGACAGGCTCACATTTCTGTCTGACGGAGTCGTCGAGGCGCGCAACGCCGTGGGTGAGCTGTTTGGTTTTGAGCGCACACGCCAGCTCAGCTCGCGCGCCGCCGAGCAGATCGCCGAAGCGGCCGTCCAGTTCGGCCAGCAGGACGACATCACCGTCCTCACCTTGTCGCTGGCGCCGGCACGCGCATAATCCTCGTCACCTCTTCGGGACCTTTCTGCCTGTTACACTGTCCCCGCAAGGAGTTGCGCCTCATCCATGGTCGAGCTGCTGCCTTCCATCCTCTCCGCGGACTTTGCCCACCTCGCCGATCAGGTCGCCGCGGCCGAGCGTGGCGGCGGCTCAGCCATCCACGTCGACATCATGGACGGCCACTTCGTCCCCAATATAACGATTGGCCCTCCTGTGGTGGCCAGCCTGCGCAAATGCACCCCCCTGCCGCTCGACTGCCACCTGATGATCGAGAATCCGAATGAGTACATCGCCGCGTTTGCTGACGCGGGCGCCAACTGGCTCAGCGTTCACTACGAGGCCTGCACGCACCTGCACCGGTCATTGGAGTTGATCCTTCACCACGGCATGAAGCCCGGCGTGGTCGTCAATCCCGCAACGCGCGTCGATCTGCTGATCGATATTCTGCCCATGGTCCATCACGTCCTCATCATGAGCGTCAATCCGGGCTTTGGCGGCCAGGAATTCATCCCCTTTTCGTTGAATAAGATCCGCCGTCTCGTCGAGCTCCGCGGCGATCTCGAGCTCGACTTCAGGATCGAAGTCGATGGCGGCGTAGCTCACGACACCATTGCCGCCGTCGTCCAAGCCGGAGCGGAGTTGCTCGTGGCCGGCAACGCCGTTTTTGGCGAGGGTCACCCGGAGCGCGACGCCCGAGCCCTTTTGGCCGCGGCCCGCGAGGCCGAAGACCGGATCATTGCCAGCAGAGTGGGGGCCGGAAAGAGTAAAATTCACTAAAAGCGCGTGCAAACAATCGATGGCCCTTTCCCCCAGGTCCTTCTTTCATGAGGTGGTATGAACAGGTTGTCTTTGAAGATCGTCACTCTGGTACTTGTCGCGTTATTTCTCGGCGCCGGCTCGGCCGATGCGAAGACCAGGAAAAAGCAGAAGAAAGCCTACGACCTGAATGCCAACCCGCTCGCCGGCGTTCAATCCAAGCAACCCGATAAAGAGCTATACGACAAGGCCATGATCGCCATGAAGAAGGGCCGCTATGATGTGGCCCGCCTCGACCTGCAAACCCTGCTCAATACCTATCCCGAGTCGGAATACCGCATGCGCGCCAAGCTTTCGGTCGGCGACACCTGGTTCAAGGAAGGCGGCTCCGCAGCGCTCACCCAGGCCGAAGCCGAGTACGAAGACTTCATCACCTTCTTCCCCAACGCGCCCGAAGCCGCCGAAGCCAAGATGAAGGTGGCAGACATCTATTACGAGCAGATGGAAAAGCCCGACCGCGATTACACCAACGCGCAGCAGGCCGAGCGGGAGTACCGGGAGATGATCAATATGTTCCCGGATTCAAGCCTCATCCCGCGCGCCAAGCAGAGGCTCCGCGACGTGCAGGAAGTTCTGGCCGAGCGTGAATACGGGATTGGCAGCTACTACGAGAGCCGCGAAGACTACATCGCCGCCATCGCCCGCCTGGAAACCGTGGCCGATTCCTATCCCCTCTATTCGAAGAGCGACCTTGTGCTGATCGGCATTGGCGACGCCTATGCCGGCGAGGCGCACGCCATTCAAATGGCGCCCGGCTTGAACGGCGCCATTAAAGAGCGCATGCGCTCTGCCTACGAAGATAAGGCTGCGGCGGCCTACGCCAAGGTCATCACCCGCTATCCCATGGCGCCCCATGTTGAGGATGCGCGCGATCGCCTGGTGGCCATGAACCGGCCCATTCCCGAGCCCACGGCCGCGGCCATTGCCGAAAGCGATGCCGAGGAGCGCAGCCGCCAGCCCCTCCACTTTACCGACAGCATCGTCGGACTTATCAAGCGGGGACCTACAGTGGTTGAGGCTGTGCACGTAGGCGAGCCTACCCTCGACGATCCCACGCGCACGCTCGCCCCCGACATCACCAACCAGAACAAGGCCGTCTTTGAAGAGGCCGTGAATCAGGGCAGGCCGCCAGCGCCGCCGTCGGCCGTCACGCCCACCGGTCCCAATGAACCTCCGCGCAGCGACCAGCCGTCTGAAGCTCCGCTGCAGATGCAGGCGCCCGGCGAAGGCACCGGCGTCGGAGTTGAGGTCGTCAACCCGCCCGCCAACAGCGCCGCCGCCGATCCCAACGCCATCGTCAAGCCGGTGGGAACCACAAGCACGGTTCTGCCGGCCGCTGAAAAGCCCACTGAAGCGCCCCTCCAGGTCAATGACATCAAGCCCGGCGAGAACCCGGCTCAACCCACCACCGAAACAGCCTCCAACGGCAAACCCAAGAAGCCCAAAGCCGACCTGAGCGACGAGTCATCCAGCAAGAAGAAAAAGAAAAAGGGACTGGCCAAGCTCAATCCGTTCTAGAAACTGCGACCAAAGGAACGAGGGAACAAGGGACCAGGAGAAAAAGGGCTGCACCCTCGGGGGGAGCGGCCCTTTTCATTTCGATGCTCCAAGAGGCTTTCGATGACCGTACTTGCAATCGGAAAGGCGCTTTACATCTTTTGGGTTCTGTCGGAAGTCGCGATCTTCATCTTCACTCGGACAACGTCAGGCAAAGGCGAGATCAAGGATCACGGCTCGCTGCTGCTCTTGTGGGTCGTGATTTTTGCTTCACTTTATCTCGGGCCGCGCTACGCTGACTCCCACACGCAAAACTTGCTCGGCAGCGCCGAGTGGATTCGCTATGCCGGCCTGGCATTGCTGATCGTCGGCCTTGCCATTCGCTGGACGGCGGTCGTCTCGCTGGGCCGCTCCTTCAGCGCCAATGTCGCCATTCGCGCCCAGCAGCGGCTCAAAACCAACGGACTCTTCAGATTCGTGCGCCATCCTTCCTATTTCGGGCTTTTGCTTGTGATTGTTGCCATCGGCATCCACACGCATAACTGGATCGGCTTTGCTATCTGCGTGATTCCGCCGTTTTTGGCCTTGAGCTACAGGATTCATGTCGAAGAAGCGGCGCTCAAGACGGCCTTTGGAGAAGCCTACGAGGCGTATAGCGGACGGACCAAACGGATGATTCCCGGTATCTATTGAGCTCGGTCCCTGAAGCTCGAAGAGCGGCGAAATAACGCGGACCTCTTCATCGTTCCCGAATTGCTATGGCAGTCCCTACAATTTGAGTCTGTTGCTATGGATTTGGCAGTCGAAAAAGTCGATCTCCGGGAGATTTTGCCTCTGCGCATGCATTTTCTTGAGGAGGCAAACTGCCAGATCCGCTACAACGCGTGCCACGAGCGTGGTTGGAGTGACTCCTACCTGCTAACGGTGGACAGCCGCCCTGTTGGCTACGGCTCGATCAAGGGCCGCGAAATCCCCGAC